>CAYNTE010000115.1:0-9421 GCA_964399615.1 uncultured Thermomicrobiales bacterium | reverse complement strand
ACTCGATATCTGCAGCGGACTTGATCACGATAGGCATGGATTAGACAGACGATCCTAATGAAAGCTTGGTTTGCAGTGCTGGGAAGATGTCGGCTGTCACGTCGTCAATCGGTTGATCGCCATCGATCTCAATGACGAGACCGCGTGATCGCCACCGTTCTAGGAGTGGCTCAGTTTGCTGGAAGTAAATTTCCAAGCGACGCTTCAGCGCCTCTGCCGTATCGTCGGTACGTCCTTCGTCCTCAGCTCGTGCGCGGATTCTCGCTTCGAGGACTGCTTTTGGAACATCGAGATAGACGACTGCGGCGAGATCTTCACCGCGTTGCTCAAGTTGCTGCAGCAGCACATCATCCTGGTTCGCATTCCGCGGATAGCCATCGAATATGGCGCCGTTGAGCTGATCATTGTAAGCGATACGCTCGTCGAGCGCCGAGAACAGCACCTGAGCCGTCAGTTTGTCTGGAACGAGCTCTCCGGCATCGATGTATTCGCGCACTTCATCGGCGAGCGGTGAACGCGACTTCAGCAGTGCACGAAACAGATCACCAGTCGAAAGATGGGCTAGACCAAACTCACTCGCGATTCGTGAGGCTTGAGTTCCTTTGCCAGCGCCCTGGGGTCCGACAATGATTACGTGCTTCCGCGACACCTTTTACTACTCCAGAAGATTACGTGGCGTGCGATCGACCAAGCTGAGGGTCGATCGCACGCAGCCAACGTCCAGTTACTGTAGGAATCCCTCGTAGTTGCGCATCATCAATTGCGCTTCGAGCTGCCTCATCGTATCGATGGCAACACCGACGATGATCAGCATCGAGGTCGCACCGAGGAAGAGCGTCTGTATCCCTGTCAACTCCGAGATGAAGTACGGCAGCACTGCCACGATACCGAGACCTAGAGCACCAACCAGGGTGATTCGCGTCACCACACCCGTGAGGTACCGGTTGGTGTGGACACCAGGACGAATGCCCGGGATAAAGGCCCCTTGTCGCTGCAGGTTCTCCGCTATGTTCTGCTGTTGGAAGACGACCATCGTGTAGAAGTACGTGAACAGCACGACCATGACGAAAAAGACAATTTGATACTGCAGCGTTGTTGGATCAAAGAAGTTGGCCATATCTCGTGCCAGATCCCGGAGCCAGCTTCGTTCTGATCCGGTTAGGAAGGTCGCCACTAGCCCCGGCATCACCATGATCGAGACAGCGAAGATCAGCGGGATCATTCCAGCAGAATTGACCTTCAGCGGAATGTGGGTCGAACTCCCGCCATACATGCGCCCCCGGCGTACGCGCTTGGCGTGATGCACAGGAATGCGACGCTGGCCCTCGTTGAGCAAGACGATGCCGACGATCGTGATAAGCGACAACGCAAGGAACGCCACGGTCCCGATGACGTTGTCCTGGAACGATCCACCGAAGATCAGATTCCCAACCGAGCCAGGCAAGCTGGCGACGATGCCGCCGAGGATGATGATCGAGATACCGTTGCCGATGCCGCTCTCGGTGATCAGCTCGCCCATCCAGACCAGGATGACCGTCCCTGCCGTCAAGGTCAGCATAATCGCGAGCGAGTTCAGCCAGGTATCGGCGTCAAAGAGCCCAAAGTTCGAGATCACACCCTGATTCTGCATCAGAATGATCTGGCCGTAGCCCTGGAGAATCGCGAGCGGGATCGTCAGGTAGTGCTGGTAGCGATTTAGCTGCTTGCGACCTTGTTCGCCCTCTTTCGAGAGCTCTTCCCATTGCGGGATGATCGGTGTGAGCAGCTGCACGATGATCGATGCGGTAATGTATGGATAGACACCCAACGCCGCTATTGAGAAGTTGGAGAGGGTCGAACCCGAGAAGAGATTCAGCACACCCAGAAGCTGGTTTTGCTCCAGCAACGTGGAGAGTGCATCTCTGTCGACGCCAGGGATCGGGATGGTGGCGATAAAGCGAAAGATCGCCAAGATCACCAATGTGAAGATAATCCTGCGTCGCAGCTCCGGAATTCGAAAGGCGTTGATTGTCGCTTCGAGCATTACTCGATCACCTCAGCCTTGCCGCCAGCCGCTTCGAGCTTCGCTTGGGCTGACTTCGAGAATTTGTGTGCGCTTACTGTGAGCGCGTCTTCGACATCGCCTTCACCCAGGATCTTGACCAGGGCATCGGCAGATCGAATCAACCCACGCTCATACAACGACTCGGGAGTGATCGGACTCTTAAGCTCGAACTCGCGAATCGTGCGCAAATTGATGACTTCATAGACCGTTCGGTTGCGATTCTTAAAACCGCGCTTGTACGGCATACGTAGATAGACCGGGTTCTGGCCACCTTCGAATCCAAGCCGGACACCTCCGCCGGATCGAGAATTCTGGCCCTTGGTGCCCCGACCTGCAGTCTTGCCTTGACCGGAACCTACGCCTCGTCCGAGACGCTTGCGGTCAGGGTTGGACCCGGGAGCGGGCTTGAGATCGTGCAGTTTCATGCTATCGCCGTCTCTCTCTGACTCTGGCGTTCGTCTATTCGGACAATCCCTGGATGTCAGCGCCGTTGAGCTGGCCATGCCCTTCGACCTCGACGAGATGGCGAATTTTGTAGACCATCCCGCGAACAGCCGGAGTATTGGGCTTCTCAACCACCTGGTTCAAGCGTCGCAGACCCAGGGAGTGCAATGTGTGGCGCTGATCGGGCGAATAGCCGATGGCGCTCTTGACGTACTTGATGCGAAGTAGATCCTGGCTCATGCGCTCGCAGCCTCTCGCTCTTCGCGCACGCGCCGTGGGATCAACTCATCCGGGCTCTTGCCACGCCGGCGAGCCACATCCTCAACAGATTCAAGACTCTCAAGCGCCTTGAGCGTCGCTCGCGCCACGTTGATCGGGTTGTTGGAACCCAGCGACTTCGAAAGAATGTCGTGGATACCTGCAAGTTCGACCACCGCACGCACCGCACCACCTGCGATGACACCGGCGCCAGGAGCAGCCGGCTTGAGAAGCACGCGCGCTCCACCAAACTTCACTTCAATTTCGTGGGGAATCGTTCGCCCCGCAAGCGGCACATTGATCATGCTCCGCTTGGCGCGCTCGACACCCTTCTGGATCGAACCTGGAACTTCGTTCGCTTTGCCGATACCTACACCGACACGGCCATTCTCATCGCCGACAACCACCACGCTGTTGAATGCGAAGCGGCGACCACCCCGGATGACTTTGGCCACGCGGTTGATCTGGACGACACGCTCTTGAAATTCCTGCGGCTCGTCCTGTCGTCGACGACTTCGTCTGCGTCGATCTGCCATGTAACCGCTCGTCCCTTTCGAATCACTGTCATCGGGCCATCGCCCGCTGCGCTCTAAAACTTGAGTCCTGCTTCACGGGCGCCTTCGGCAAGAGCCTTGACGCGGCCGTGATAGATATAGCCACCGCGATCGAAGACGACATTCTCGATGCCTGCTGCCTTCGCTCGCTCGCCAATCAGTTGACCGACGGCCTTGGCGCGCTCGGTCTTAGTCTGTTCGCCAGCGCTCTTGATCTCGCCATCAAGCGTCGATGCGGCGACCAGGGTATGCCCCTGAAGATCGTCGATGACCTGGGCGTAGATGTGCGCCGAACTACGGTACACATTCAAGCGTGGACGCTCTTGCGTGCCATGAATCTTGGCTCGCACCCGTCGGTGACGGCGCTGGCGTGGATTCAGGCGCGATCGATATCGATAACTCGGCATCTGCCTAACTCTCTCCTACGTTCCCTGGACTAGACGCCAACCTTGCCGGCCTTACCGGCCTTCTGGCGCACATACTCTCCGACATAGCGGATGCCTTTGCCCTTATAGGGTTCGGGCGGGCGTACCCGGCGAACGCGAGCGGCAACTTCACCAACCAGTTGCTTGTCGATGCCGCTCACAACGATGTGATTGCCCTCGCCAATCGAGAAGCTAATGCCTTCCGGCGGCTCCATGCGAACGGGATGCGAATAGCCCACGTTCAGCACCAGCGTTTTGCCATCCACCTGGGAACGGTAGCCGACGCCACGCACTTCCAGACGCTTCTCATATCCATCGGTCACGCCCGTCACCATGTTGCTAATCAGCGTGCGGGTGAGGCCGTGGAGCGAACGCATGCGACGGTCGTCGTTAGGACGGCGAACGTGGAGTTGGCCGTTCTCGCGCTCCAGCACGATATTTGGGTTCGCTTCGTAAGAAAGCTCGCCCTTCGGACCTTTGACCGTGACCAGGCCGCCATCGATCTTGAGATCGACTGTGCCTGGGATCTCTATGGGTTGGTATCCGATGCGAGACACGGTTCAGACTCCCTCCGGGAACGTCTCGGTCAAACTAGAAGATGGTACAGAGAAGCTCGCCACCAATGCCAAGCCGGCGCGCTTCATTGCCGCTCATCACACCCCGTGAGGTCGTGAGAATCGATGTGCCCAGGCCACCCTTGACCCGCGGAATCTCGTCCTTACCGACATAGACACGCAGGCCCGGCTTAGAGATCCGCTCGAGATCGCGAATCACGTGGTCTGTTCCATCCTGATACTTCAAATAGATCGTGAGCGTATCGTACGGCTTGCCCTCACGAACATTGAAGCCGGCGATATAGCCTTCGCGCTGCAAGATCTCGGCGATGGCCTTGAGCATCTTTGAAGCAGGCATATTGGTGCTCTCTTTGCGAGCCACACCGGCATTGCGAATGCGTGTCAACATGTCTGCAATCGGGTCGTTGATTACACCCATCGGTCTCTCCCTGAGTCCTTGCCTACCAGCTCGACTTCGTCACGCCGGGCAGCTTGCCGCTCGATGCGAGCTCGCGAAAGCAGATGCGGCACAAGCCGAACTTCCGAATGTAGGCCCGCGGTCGGCCGCAGCGCTGGCAGCGGTTGTGCTTGCGGGTTGAAAATTTCGCTGGTCTTCGCGACCGAACGATCATTGATGTCTTTGCCACGTTATCGTGCTCCTACCTGATTCTCGACGCCTAGCTCGCGTGCTGGAATGGCATCCCGAGTTTTGCGAGCAAGGCTCGCCCTTCATCGTCACTCTTGGCTGTGGTTACGATCGATACTTCCAGACCCCGAATACGATCGATGCGATCGTAGTCAATCTCCGGGAAAATGATCTGCTCCGTAAGCCCCAGCGTGTAATTCCCACGGCCATCAAAGGCATTGGGCGAAATACCACGAAAGTCGCGAATACGAGGCAACGACGCATTGACGAGTCGATCAATAAACTCATACATTCTGTCGCCGCGCAGGGTCACCTTCACGCCGATGGGCATGCCCTCCCGCAACCGGAAGGCCGCTATCGACTTCTTCGAACGTGTCACGACTGGCTTCTGGCCCGAGATCACGGTCAAATCCTCGACGGCAGCATCGAGTGCGCGATTGTTGGTGATCGCTTCGCCAAGACCGATATTCAACACGACCTTCTCGAGCTTCGGCACTTCGTAGTCATTGTCATAGTTGAACTCTTGCCGCAATTCCGGCCGAATCTCCTGAATGTATCGCTCACGCAATCGCGCTATCACGGTTCTTCCTCACTCCCGACGCTGTCGAGTTAGGCGACCTCTGGCCGCGGAATCGTAGCGTCGCAATTCTTGCAATACCGAACTTTCTTGCCATCGTCTTCGATCCGGAACCCTACGCGAGTCGGCTCGTCGCAGGATGGACACACGACCATGACCTTCGACTTCCACAGCGGGGCTTCGACTTCGATGATGCCGCCCTGCTGGATGTTGGCCTGCCGGGGGACGTGCTTGCGGACGATGTTCGCACCCTCGACGATGACCTTTTGCTCACGGATCAGGTTCTGTCGAACTCTGCCCCGCATACCTTTGTTCTTGCCGTGGATGATGAGTACCTCATCACCCGTCAAAATCTTGGACGCCATGTTGTTGCCTCTCGTCTGGTTTCAGCTCAATCTTGGACTGGCGAACCTATAGCGTCTCCGGCGCCAGCGAAACAATCCGCATGTAATTCCGCTCTCGCAACTCACGCGCAACGGGGCCGAAGATACGCGTACCGCGCGGGTTGCCCTGGGGATTGATCAAGACTGCGGCATTGTCGTCAAACTTGATGGTCGAGCCATCTGGTCGACGGAATTCCTGGGCTGTTCGCACCACGACAGCGCGGACGACTTCGCCCTTCTTCACCGCAGCCCCAGGCTGAGCTGACTTCACCGACGCGACGATGACATCGCCGACACCGGCATACTTGCGTCCCGAACCTCCGAGCACCCGGATGCACATGATCTCTCTGGCTCCGGAATTGTCCGCCGCCCGAAGGCGACTCTCCTGTTGAATCACGCTCGACCCTCCGAGTTGCGTTTATCGATCTGCAGCCCGCTGGATGATTTCACGCACCACCCAGTGCTTCTTCTTGCTGAAGGGCCGCGATTCTTCAATCTGGACGATATCGCCCTCTTGGCACTCGTTCTGCGCGTCGTGCGCGTGGAACTTCTTCGAGCGCGTCACCGTCTTGCCGTAGATTGGGTGGCGCCAGTAGTGATCAACCAGCACCACAGCAGTCTTGTCATTCTTGTTACTGACAACTCGGCCGATCTTCGTGACCCTACGGGTCTGCGGCTGCTCAGCTGTCGTTGTTCCCGATTCGGTCATCAGGTTCTCGCCGTCCATTCAGTCTCGACTATCCAGCCAGCTCTGCAGCCAGGGCGCGATCCATTTCGCGCTCAGTCTGGATCGTCTTGATGCGTGCAATATCGCGGCGAATCTGTCCGATTCGCTTGGTGTGTTGTAGGCGGCCGACAGCTTGATCAAATCGATGCTGTCTCCACTCCTCCAGCAGCTCCTCGAGTAGTTCTTCGAGCTGCTCGTCACTCATTACCCGGATCTCGTTCGCCTTCATCAGTTACTCACTCGCTCCCACCGCAACGCCTGTGACCTCGCGGCTGACGATCTTCGTTCGCATCGGGAGCTTCATGGCTGCGCGACGCAGCGCCTCGAGTGCAACGTCCTCTGGCACACCGGCCAGTTCAAACATCACTCGCCCAGGCTTGACGACGGCAACGTGATACTCCGGATTGCCTTTGCCCTTGCCCATGCGCGTTTCAGCGGGCTTCTTGGTGACCGGCTTGTCTGGGAAGATGCGAATCCACACCTTACCACCACGACGAATGTAGTTCGTAATAGCGCGGCGGGACGCCTCAATCTGGCGTCCGGTGACCCAGCCACACTCCAGTGCCTGGATCCCGTAGTCACCAAAGCTAATTTCAGTTCCGCCCTTGGCCTCTCCGCGCATCTTGCCTCGGAAGGTCTTGCGGTATTTCTCGCGTCTCGGCATCAACATAGCTTTATCTGTCCTTCACAAACTCTAGGTCGCTCAATTACGACAGCTGGGACAGCGCCGATTCCGCTCGCTCCAAGACTTCACGCTCACGCTCTGGAACGATGTCGCCACGATAAATCCAGACCTTGACTCCGATCTGGCCATACGTGGTCTCGGCATGCACGACTGCGTAGTCAATATCAGCTCTCAGGGTGTGCAGCGGCACACGACCATCCATCTCGATGACGGCACGTGACATTTCCGAACCACCGAGGCGGCCACCAAGTCGAATCTTGATGCCCTTGGCGTCGCGGCGCATCGCCTGCGAAGCAGCATGCTTCATTGCCCGGCGGTACGACACACGGCGCATCAGTTGCTCGGCAATCGACTCGGCAACGAGCTGTGCGTCGAGCTCAGGCACCTTGATCTCCTCGATCTTGAGGTGCACCTTCTTGCCGATCTCCTGCTCCAGAAGTGTGCGCAGCCGGTCGACGTTCGATCCCTGCTTGCCAATGACAATGCCGGGCTTCGACGTGAAGATCGTAACTTCGATGCGGTTCGCAGAGCGCTCGATATAGACACGGGAGATACCAGCACGCGTCAAGTCGCGGTCGATGATCTCTCGGATCTTCAAATCCTCGTGGAGCTGCTCAGTGTAATTGCGTTCGGCATACCAGTTGCTATCCCAATCGCGGATGCCCCCGAGCCTGAAACTTACTGGATTGACTTTGCGGCCCATGGCTATCTCGCTTCCTTCTCTTCGAGAATTACGGTCAGGTGCGCGGTGCGCTTCAAGCGACGGTTCACACGGCCCCGGGCGCGAGCTCGCCAGCGGCGGAACGTTGCGCCTTCGTCTGCGTAGATCGTCTTCACGTACAAATCGTCTGGGTCCAGGTCGTAGACCTGCTCGGCATCAGCCTGGGCGGCCTTGATGGTGCGAGCTATCTCGACGGCGCTCTTGTTCGGCGTGAAGTTCAGGATCGCCAGCGCCTCGTCTACGTCCTTACCACGCACCAGGTCGCACACCAGGCGCGCCTTCTGCGCCGAGACCTGAACCTTGCGATTCTGAGATTTGATTTCCATCTCGTCGGTTCCCTTCTCGGTCGCTACATGCGCCGGGTTTGGCGGTCAGCGTCGCGGCTATGCCCGCGGAACGTGCGCGTCGGGGCAAATTCGCCCAGCTTGTGCCCCACCATGTTCTCTGTAATGAAGACCGGCACATGCCGCCGTCCATCGTGAACAGCAATCGTGTGGCCCACCATGTCAGGGAAGATGGTCGACGCGCGAGACCAGGTTCGGATCACCATGCGATCCCCGGATTGATTCATTGTCTGGACCTTCTGCAGCAATCGCTCGCTGATCCATGGTCCCTTTTTCGATGATCGTGCCATCGAGCCTCCAGCTCACCTCTCAAGCGCCAACCGGCGCGGAAATGTTATCGACCCTTGCGCCGGCGTCGAACGATGAACTTATCGGTGCGCTTGTTGCGGCGCGTGCGATAGCCGAGTGTCGGCTTGCCCCACGGGGTCTTTGGTTGGCCACCAATGGGAGCCTTCCCCTCGCCACCACCGTGCGGGTGGTCGGTCGGGTTCATGGCTGAGCCGCGGACCGCCGGCCGGCGACCCATATTGCGGGAACGACCCGCTTTACCAATCGAAACATTCTGATGGTCGACGTTGCCAACCTGGCCTAGCGTCGCCATGCACTCAAGCCGTACGAGCCGGAACTCTCCCGATGGCATGCGGAGCTGCGCGTAATCATCGACCTTGGCCATCAGCTGCGCCGATGCACCAGCCGCGCGCACAAACTGCCCACCCTTGCCGGGGTACAGCTCGATATTATGAACGGCAGTTCCCAAAGGAATGTCGTTCAGCGGCAATGCATTACCAACTCGAATCGGCGCATCCGGGCCAGAGACCACCTGATCTCCGACTTTCAGACCCACCGGCGCGAGAATGTAGCGCTTTTCACCGTCGACATAGTGCAGCAGAGCGATGCGTGCCGACCGGTTCGGATCGTATTCAATCGTCGCGACCTTGGCCGGAACGCCAGGCTTGTCGCGCTTGAAATCAATCTTACGGTAGTAGCGCTTATGTCCACCGCCGCGATGGCGAACGCTGATGTGACCTTGCGAGTCGCGTCCTGCCTTCTTCTTGATGA
>CAYNTE010000114.1:0-9635 GCA_964399615.1 uncultured Thermomicrobiales bacterium | reverse complement strand
CGCCCCCCTGTCATCCTGAGCTTGTCGAAGGATCTCTCAGGAGATCGTCGGCATGCAGGGACGTTCGTCTCGGTTGCCAGTCCAGGTGAGAGATCCTTCGACTTCGCTGCGCTTCGCTCAGGATGACATTGGGCGTAGTCGCTTAGGTTGGATGATGGCAGGCGGTGTTACCTCTCCGGAGAAACAGTTGCTACCTCTCCAGAAGATCGTCCGTACCGCTCATCGCCCCCATTCAGACGACCGCGTCCCCACGTCATCCTGAGCTTGTCGAAGGATCTCTCAGGAGATTGTCGACCACTCTGATCGCCCGATTCAGGCGACCCCGCCCCCCTGTCATCCTGAGCTTGTCGAAGGATCTCTCCGGAGATCGTCGGCATGCAGGGACGTTCGTCTCGGTTGCCAGTCCGGGTGAGAGATCCTTCGACTCCGCTGCGCTTCGCTCAGGATGACATTGGGGGTGGTCACTCAAGGCGGACGATGGCAGGCGGTGTTCCCTCTCCGGAGAAACAGGGGCGGGCCTCTAGTGGGGCTTGGTGGTGGTTGTGGGGAGTTCGCTGGGAGCTTGTTGCCATTCCCATTCGTGCTGGAGGGAGAGCAGGCCGCGTTGGGAGAGGTCGCTGACGCGGACGTCGATGACGGTCTCAGCACGGTCGATGAGCTGGCCAGCGGGATCGTTGAGGCTGGCGAGAATGCGCAACTGACTGGCCCCGACAGGAAGCTGGGAGAGGGCGATGCGGGCGGCACGGGTGTCGGGGGCATCTTCAGCACGCCGTCCGCCGAGATCCGCGGCTGGCAGGGTGGCGGGCAGGCTGGTGGAAAGCTCCCAAAGCCGGGTGCCGCCCATGCGGTCGATCGCGATCTCCAGCGTGAGGCCGTCGGGCGTCTGGCCGGTGGGGACGCGGATTAGTGATTCGATGGTGATCTTGTCGCCCGCATGGATATCTTCGGTGGGAATACCGAGAGCATCGAGGGCACGAACGCGGAGCAGGCTGAACTCCTGCTGATCGGTGCTGAGAAGCTGGAAGTAATGCTCGACGACGTCGTCGGCTGGGCCGATGTCGACGAGCTGGCCTTGAACGAGCAGGGCGGCGCGATCGCAGAAGCCCTGGACCAGGCCGGCCTCGTGGGAGACGAAGAGGATGGTGGTGCCGCGGGCTTTCAACTCCTCCAGCGCGCGCAGACACTTCTGCTGGAAGGCGTGGTCGCCGACGGCGAGGACTTCGTCGATGACGAGGATCTCTGGCTCCATATTGATGGCGATGCCGAAGCCGAGCCGGGCGAACATCCCGGAGGAGTAGTGCTTGACGGGCATGTCGACGAAGCGCTCCAGCTCGGCAAAGCGCACGATGGCGTCGTATTTCTGCTGCATCTCCTTGCGACTAAAGCCGTAGAGACTGCCGTTGAGGAAGATGTTGTCGCGGCCGGAGAGCTCGGGATGGAAGCCCGCGCCCAGTTCGAGCATGGCATAGGTGCGGCCGTTGACGGCGATGCTGCCGCTGGATGGCTCGAGGATGCGGGTGACGAGCTTGAGGAGGGTCGATTTGCCGGCGCCGTTGCGACCGATCAGGCCGAAGGTTTCGCCGTGGTGGATGCCGAATGAGACATCGCGCAGCGCCCAGAATTCCTCGGCAACGCCACGCGGCCGGATGAGACCGATGAACCAGTCCTGGAAGGATGCACGCCGCTCGTGGTGGAGGACGAAGCGGCGGGAGACATCGCGGAACTCGATGGCGTAACGGGGCGATCCGTTACGGCTGTTGCGGACCATCTAGAGATACTCCCCAAGGCTGCGGCTGACACGGTTGAAGAGCAGCACACCGATGACCAGCAGCACGAAGCCCTGGACGAAGGTGCGGGCCATGAAGAGCGGATCGGGGACGCCGCCGTAATAGACGATGGTGTGGGTCTCGGCGATGATCGAGGCCATGGGATTGACCCAATACATGATCTGCTCGTAGTCAGGCGCAATGTCTTCGACCCGGTAGAAGATCGGGGTCAGGAAGAACCAGGCGGTGATGCCGACTTCAACCAGGACGCTGGTGTCCCGGAAATAGACGAAGAGCGAGGCGAGGATGAGGACGAGACCAACGAGGAAGGTGGCTTGGACGATCCAGATGATGGGGATATAGAGCAGCCAGGGCGAGAATTTCATGCGCTCGATGCCCATAAAGATGAAGATGACGGGGAAGGCGAGCAGGTAGTGGGCGAAGTTGGAGGCGATGGTGGAGACAGGCAAGAGGATGCGTGGGAAATAGACCTTGTTGATGAGGGGCGCGTTCTCGATGAGCGATTGGGTGCCGGCGGTGACGCTTGCGGCGGTCCAGTTCCAGGCGAGCAAGCCGGACATGACATAAACAGGAAAATGCTCAATCGTCTGGCCGAGCAGCTTGGTGAAGACAATAGTGAAGACGAGCGTCATCAGGAGTGGATTGAGCAGTGACCAGACGAAGCCGAGGACGGAGTTCTTGTAGCGGACTTTGAGGTCTTTGGCGACCAGGTTGGTCACCAAACCGCGATAGCGAATGATCTCGAAACTCTGGGCAACCATCAGCCCGGCTTCCTCCTCTCCATCATCACTAAATCCGCGTGCGTCCGGGGCGTAACGGACACCTGAGTATGGACTAGCAGGCGGTGGCGCGCCAAACGAGTTAGGATCAGGTCATCAGACGGCGCTGGAATTCGTAGAGCAGGATGCCCCCAGCGACAGCAACGTTGAGGGAGGTGGCCTCGCCACTCATCGAGATGGTGGTCTGGAGATCGCAGCGGTCGAGGGTTTCGGGGCCGAGCCCTTCGCCTTCGTTGCCGAGCAGGATGATTGCAGGGGTTGGCAGGGCGATTTGGGCGAGGGGATGCTGGGCATGGGCGGAGGTGCCGATGACGGCCACGCCGTTGCTGTTGGCCCAGTGGAAAAGCTCGTTGAGTGAGCGGGCGGTAGCGACAGGGACTGCGAACATGCTGCCGAGGCTGGCGCGCAGGGCGGTGGGATGGCTCGGCTCGGTGCCACGGTGGATGATGAGACCAGCGGCCCCCAGCGCATCGGCGGAGCGGGCAAGGGTGCCGAGATTGCCGGGGTCGCGAACGTCGTCGGTGGCGAGGTAGACACCATCGTTGACGGCTTCGAGGTAGGGAAGAGTGATCGGCGACCATTTGGCGATGGCGGCGATGCCGATGGGGTTATCGCGCGAGGAGATGCGCTCGAAATCGGCGGGCCGCATGGTGACGACGGTATCGCCCAAGGCCTGGCGCTGGTCGATGAATTGCCAGGCGATCTCGCTGCGCAGGCGGCTGGGGTCGGTGAAGATGGCTTCGAAGGCGAGGCCGTGTTCGCCCGCAGCCAGGACCTGACGGATCCCTTCGAGGAAGATGACACCCTCTTGCTGGCGGGTCTTGCGGTCATTCAGTGCACGGACCCGACGGGGCCAGTTGCGCTCCTCTTGATTCTCACTCACGATGCTTCCCCTTCCGGCGGCGATTCTGCTGGTGTTAGCATAGCGATTACGAATGGCGAAGCGCAGGAGCGGAGGGCGGCGATGGCTGATGGGCAGGTCGAACGCGACCTTGATCTGTGGCTGGATGAGCACTGGGAGCTGCTGCCGTCGGGAATGAAGGTGCTGGATCTGGGCTGCGGGCATGGCGACGATAGCGCGGCGATGGTGGCGCATGGGCTGAATGTATGGTCCTTCGACCGGCAAGGTGGGCGGATCGATGTGGCTCGACAGCGGGCCCCAGAGGCGACGTTTGTCGAAGGGGATATGCGCGAGCGGTTTCCGTTTCCCGACGGGCAGTTCGACGCGGTGGTGGCGAGTCTTTCACTGCATTATTTCGACTGGCTGACGACGGTGGGGATCGTCAGTGAGGTTGGACGGGTGTTGCGACCCGAGGGGCTGCTGCTGTGCCGGGTGAACCGGGTGGGGGATGTGAACTTTATGTACGGCGAGGGTGAGGAGCTGGAACCGGACTTTTTCGAGGTGGAGCCGGGACGGACGAAACGCTTCTTTACTGAGGAGCGGTTGCGGAAGCTGCTGGAGCCGCGCTTTGAGGTTGATTGGATTCGGGAGAGCACGACCCAGCGGTGGGGTAAGCTGAAGCGCATTTTGGAGGCGCAGGCGCGACGGGGAGCGTGATGGATCTCTACGGTCTCTATTTCGATCTGATTGCAGCGCGGATGGACGCGGAGCGTGCGCATGATTTGACGCTGCGTGGGCTCGCGACAGCGCGGCGGTTGCCGGGCTGGAAACTGGCGCTGGGGCAATGGGCGCCGGAGGTCGATGAGCGGCTGCGGCAGCGCGTGTGGGGATTGCCATTTGCGAATCCGCTGGGGCTGGCGGCGGGGACGGACAAGAACGCGGTGGCAGTGGAGCCGTTTCTGGCGCTGGGGTTCAGCCATGTCGAGGTGGGGACGGTGACGTTGCGGCCTCAGGCGGGGAATGAGCGGCCGCGGCTCTGGAGAGCCAGGGATCAGCGGGCCGTGGTGAATGCGCTGGGATTTCCGAATGCGGGGGCGGCGGAGATTCACAACCGGCTGGCGCCACTGCGGCCGGCGGGGATCGTGGGGGTGAATATCGGCAAGAACAAGGAGACGCCGGACGAGCAAGCGGCGGAGGAATACGCCGATCTGGTGCGGGCGATCTGGCCGGTAGCGCAATACATCACGATCAATGTCTCGTCGCCGAATACGCCGGGACTGCGGGCGCTGCAGTTGGGGGATCAGCTCAAGGCGATCTTGCAGGCGGCGGGGGAGGCAAACGCCTCAATGGCGGGGCTGATGGACCGCAAGCCGAGGCCGGTGCTGGTGAAGATTGCACCGGATTTGACGGATGAGCAGATCGAGGCGGTGGCGGGGACGGCGCTGGAGGTCGGGGCAAACGGGATCATTGCCACGAATACGACGACGAGCCGGGATGGACTACCGGAGCGCTTTCGTGAGCTGCCGGGCGGGATGAGTGGCGCGCCGCTGCGCGATCGAGCGCTTGAGGTGGCTCGGCGGGTCTACCGGACGGTGGGTCGGGAGATTCCGGTGATCGGAGTCGGAGGGATCGGCAGCGGGGCGGACGCTATTGCACGAATGCGGGCAGGCGCGACGCTGGTGCAGCTCTACACGGCCTTGATCTACGAGGGGCCGTCACTGCCGGGGCGGATCGTGTCGCAGATGAGTGCGGACGCCGACGCCGAAGGGTGGCAGTCGGTGAGTGAGTTGATCGGGATCGACGCCTGAGCTACTGGTTGGCTTCGATGGCGGCGTTGATCTGATCGAGCAGGTCTCCGTAGGACTCCAGATTCTCAACAAGTTCACCGTTGATCAGGAATGACGGCGTGCCGTTGACGCCGAGCTCTTCGGCCCCGGCGACGGATTGCTGGACGGCTTCCAGGTGCTCATGGTTAGTGAGGCACTGGTTGAAGGCGACGGTGTCGAGATCGAGCATCTCAGCGAAGGTGCCGAAGGTCTCGGCGTTAAATTCGGCGATGGCCGGATTCTGCTGGTTGAGGAAGATCATATCGTGATAAGGCCAGAACGCGCCCTGGTCATCAGCACAGCTTGCAGCCTCGGCAGCCAGCGTTGAGGCATCGCTGAGGAACGGGAAGTCACGATATTCGAGGCGGACGAGACCCTGGGAGATGAACTGCTCTTCGATGACTGGCTCCACCACACGGGTGAAGTTGGCGCAGCCACCTCACATAAAGTCTCCGTACTCGGTGAGAGTGACGGGGGCGTTGGGATCGCCGAGGAATCGGCCATCGATGGGGATATCGCCGGTGCGGATCTCGGGCATCAGGATGCCGGATTCGCTGGAAGTACCGCTAGCTGCGGGGTCCACCGCGGTGGACTGCGGCGTTTCGGTGGCCGGAACGTCGGTGGCGGTCGGTTGTTGGGCGACTTCTTCAGTGGGAGTGGAGGTGACCGAGACCGCTGTGGGCTCTCCGTCGTCATCTCCACCGCAGGCGGCGAGGGTGATGAGGGCGATGAGCAGGATGGTGAGGATAGGGGCCTTTCGCACGCGGTCCGTCCTTTGTCGATGCGGCCATCGGCGGCCAGAGAATTCATCAGATCGGGCACGAGCCTTGTGGGTAATTGTGCCCAGGTCGGGCTTTGGGAATCAATTTATTGTGGATAAGCGGCGATCAAGGGAACGTTGTGCAAGGCACTTCCCAAGTAGACAGCACAGGTGTAAATGGGCGTGCTCGCCTAGGCCGTTTCGTATCTCCTCATTCACCTAGCGGGAGATGGTGCGGTTGCGGCGGCCGTAGTTGTCGTCGTCGAGCCAGGGGTTGTCGCCTTCTTCGAAGCGGGATGCGCGGAAGGGGGTGAGGTCGGCGGTTTGAGGTTCGCCCTGGGTGATCCACTCGGCCAGGCACTTGCCGATGGCGGGTGAGGTCTTGAAGGAGGTGCCGGAGTCGCCGACCATGCAGTAGAGGCCGTCGTAGGCGGGGATCTGGTCGATGATGGGACGGTGATCGGGGCTCATGGTGTAGAGGCCAGCCCAACCGCCGCGCATGGTGGCGTCGTGGAAATCGGGGAAGCGGGCGGAGAGGACGCGACGGGCGACGTCGATGTAGCCGGGGTCGATGGTCTGATCGAAGTCTTCGACGCTACCTTCGTGTGAGCCGGATTCCGCGCCAATGAGGGTGGTGCCGGGGGAATCGGGGCGCATCCAGGCGCTGTTGATAGCATCGATGACGACGGGCTGGGGGCCGGTGTAGGTGAAGGGCCAGTGGAAGATAGCGACTTTGGTGCGCTGAGGATAGAGACCGAAGTCGAGACCGAGCGGATTGAGGAGCTGGCTGGAGCCGACACCGCCAGCGAGGACGACGACGGGGGCATCGATGCGGCCGTCGGTGGTGGCCACACCGGTGACGGAGCCGTTGTTGGTGGTGATGCTGGTGGCCTCGCAGTGCGTCTTGATCTCGACGCCAAGCTTGCTGGCTGCGGCGGCAAAGGCAAAGTTCGTCATATTGGGATCGGCCCAGCCGCTGGTGGGTTCGTAGGCAGCAGCGCCTATGTCATCGACATTCATGCCGGGGAAGAGTTCGCGCACGTCGTCGGGACTGATGATCCGGGTGTCGATGCCAATCTCTTGCTGGTCGCGGACGTTGGCCTGAAGTTGCTCGACATAATCGTGCGCAACGACTTCGAGGAAGCCGGTCTGATGCCAGCCGCAATCTCCGCCGACTTCTTCGGCCCAATTCTGGAAGATCTTGAGGCTTTCGTAGGCGAGTTTCGATTCGTAGGGATTGGTGTAGTGCATGCGGACGAGTGCACCGGATTTGCCGGATGCGCCGGAGCCCAGATGGCCGCGCTCGATGAGGATGACCTTGCCTGCGCCGAGCTTTGCTAGCTGGTAGGCGGTGCTTGCCCCGTTTACGCCCCCACCGATCACGACTACGTCTGCTGTCGCCACAGTGCCCCTCGCTATTCCTCGATACGGTTTCTCGCTAACTCTGGAAGATCATACCGTGGAATCTGTTGAGCAGAAACAACAGTGCCACCGCGCTGGGGTTGCGGGCGGCACTGCCGGGCGAGGGAGGAGATGAAGGATCGATGTCTAGTCGGCAGCGACCTCGACTTCGTCCTCGGCCTGCTCGAAGATGTTGTCGCCGCGCTTGAGCCGGATGGCGGTGCGGGCGGTCTGGAGCATGGCGCGCGATGTGGGCGCCTTGGCCGCAAGATAGCGAGCGATGGCGACCATGACGCGGTTGGCGGCGGGTTGGTTGCGCTCGTGGAGCTCCCAGAAGAGCTGGGTGCCGGCCTCGAGCATCTGATAGGAGTGGAATTCGCCGTCTTCACGCAGCAGGATGTGGCCGAGGGTAGCGAGCAGGGGCGCAGGGTCATGACCGAGGCTGAGGTAGCGGTGGACGACGAGGGCGGACTCGTTGACGCGCTGCTCGGTGTCGGTGAGGGTCAGCAGCTTGTCGAGCAATTCCTGGGCGTCCTCCGGCTCACGATCAACCCGGCGATGCTCGGGCAGGCGTGCCGAAGGCATGTTGAGGAAGCGATCGAGGTAGACGCTCATCGCTCCGTGGAACATGCCACGCACCAGCTCGATCGATGGCGCGCGGCGCATCGCCTGATGGATCGCGTTGTTGTAGGTGAAGGTGTGGAGCACGGTAATCCAGTCTGCGAACTCATTAGAGGTATGGAAGCGGGCGACCCGCAGCGCTGACGCATAGGAGATGGAGCGGGTGAGATCGAGTAGTGGAGCACCGGCAGCTATGGCGTCGTAGAGGGCATCGACGCTAGCTTGTGGATCGTCGCCGAGCAAGACGTCAGCGAGGACTTCCATATTGTCCCAATCGGGATCACGCTCAACGTCGAGTGCTTCGGGGAGCTTCTCGACGGCGCTTTCGACAAGGGCGATGAGGTCGATGGGATAGCGCCAGGAATTGAGCTCTTCGGAGCGCGTGGCATTGGTGAGCGAGGGGACGACGCTGGGCAGGATCTTGGCGGCGTGTTGCCAGCCGATTCCATCGAGCAATTCGCAGGCTTTGTTGACGAAATCGAAGCTGTGGCCGCCGTCAAGGAAGTAGTGATCGGTGGCTGCGGCGAAGAGCATATCGGCGATGACTTCGGACTCAAGACCGGATTCGATGGCGGTGAGGATGGCACGCTCGGAGCCATCTCGATCGCGAACCTCGACGAAGTAGCGCAGCCATCGTTTGAGGCGCTCGGGCGGGATGCCGGCATCGGAGAGCGGATCGAGGTAGTGATGCGGCGCTTCGCCAGCGCAATCGGCTGCGACATTGACGAGGCCGTGATAGAGCGCGAGGGCCTGGTCATCGGTATCGAGGTGGGGGAGCATGTTGTTCATGGCTGAGAGGATGGTGAGGCCGGAGCGCCACCCTTGCTCACGGTAGGCTGCGCCGAACTCGCCACCGAGTTGGACGATCTCACGATCTCCGCCATCGTGCTCGTGGAGGGCGAGGACGGATTTGACAGTGAGGAGGTTGAGATTCTGCTCAAGTCCATCGCGCAGCCGGCCGAGCCAGCGATCCTTTTGGTTCATGCTGGCTGGATTGGTATTGACGTAGACGACGCCGCCTTCGATCTTGGTCTCGTAGACCTGAACGTCGTTGGCGAAGAGATCGAAGGTGCCGCCGCTCTCAAGATCGAAGCGGGCGTGATGCCAGTGGCAGGTGAGGATGCCATCGCGGACGGTGCCACGATCGAGCGGGAATCCCATATGTGGACAGCGGTTGTCGACGGCGTAGGGCCGACCATCGCTGACAAAGACGACGATGCCGTGGCGACCACCAGAGACAACAGTGGGACTTTGGATGGCATTGAGGGGGCCGACTTTGACGTATGAATCACCCGGCGACGTGCCGTTGGTCGATGGTGCAGCGCTCATCGAGGTCTCCTCACAGGATAATCGGATTGATTGACGTTTCCATGATAACCAGTGTCGAGGTGGATTTCATGAGAAGAACCTCGTAAGACGGGGGTTCGGGAATCGGGGAGTCGGGGATCGGTGTCCGGGGACCGGGGGTCGGGGGAAGACAGGGCGGGTTCGCATTGGAGTGCCGCGTCCCCCTGTCATCCTGTGCCTGTCGAAGGATCTCTCAGGAGATCGTGAATTGCATGGGTACGTTCGTCTCGGTTGCCAGTCCCGGTGAGAGATCCTTCGACTCCGCTGCGCTTC
>CAYNTE010000113.1:0-9669 GCA_964399615.1 uncultured Thermomicrobiales bacterium | reverse complement strand
ATGAGCGGCTGGCGCAGATCTTCGTATTGCGCGGTAAAGAGCAAATCAATGTCGACCAGTTGGGACCGGGCGAGATCGGAGCCGTTGGCAAGCTTGACTCCACCAGCACCAGCGATATCCTCACGGACCCGAGCCGCAAGGTGCGCGTCGATCCTATTCCCTTCCCGGCTCCCCTGTTCAGTGCTGCCGTCGTGCCGGCGTCCAAGTCTGACCTCGACAAAATGAGCCAGGCACTGGCCAGACTGGCTGAGGAAGATCCATCGATCAGCGTCTCACGAAATCCTGAGTCCGGCGAAACACTGGTGAGCGGCCTCGGCGAATCGCACGTACAGATCGCGCTCGATCGAGTCCAGCGCAAGTTCGGCGTCCACATGACCTCGACATTGCCGACGGTCCCATACCGCGAGACTGTCCGTAAGGCTGTGATTGGAGCCGAGCACCGTCACAAGCGACAGACCGGTGGCCATGGGCAGTTCGGTCACGTCAAGATCGATGTCGAGCCGTGTGACGAGGATTTTGTCTTTGAAGAGAAGATCTTTGGTGGCGCGATCCCGCGTCAATTCATCCCAGCCGTTGAGAAAGGCGTCCGCGAGGCGATGGAGCACGGCGTGCTGGCCGGCTTCCCGGTGACAAACCTCAAGGTGACGCTCACTGATGGCTCGTATCACACGGTCGACTCGTCGGAGATGGCATTCAAGATCGCATCATCGCAGGCTTTCAAAAAAGCGCAGGAGCAAGCCAGTCCAGTAATTTTGGAGCCGGTCAACAAGGTCGCTGTCACCGTCCCCGACTTGTTCACGGGCGACGTGATGGGCGACCTGGCGGGCAAGCGCGCGCATGTCACCGGTATGGTGCCTGGCGAAAACGGTTACTCGACAATTGAGGCGATGGTTCCGGCCGCTGAAGTGCAGCGCTATGCAACCGACCTGCGCTCGATAACTCAGGGACGCGGGGTCTTCACCAGCGAATTCGATCACTACGCCGAGGTTCCATCGCACCTCACCGACGGCATTATTGCCGCGCAGAAGGAGCACGATGAAGCCCTCGTCTAACGGTTCAACTCCAGATCTCGAATCAATAGCAGCCGGTGAGGGGTGGCGGATCAACCGTCCAGCCACCCCGCCGAAGATACGCCGATCAGTCAGGCGGCCACTGGAGGTCCAGATCATCTTTGATGGTGGGTCGCTCGGCAACCCAGGTCAAGGATATGGAAGCTATGCGCTCACCGGCGACGTGCAATGGGAGCCGGTCCAAATCGAATATCCCGGCGTCTTAACCAACAATCAAGCGGAATATCTGACCCTGATCGCCTCGCTGCAAGGCCTGAGATCGATCCTGACAGCGAGCAATCGATCACTGGATAGTGTCAATCTCGAGATCCGCTCCGACTCGAAGCTCCTGGTGGAGCAAATGAACGGTCGCTGGAAAGTGAAAAATCCGGGCATCCGTATCCTTCATCGCATCGCAAGCGAACTGACGCGAGCGTTTGGCAAGAGTTCGATAGCCTGGCACTCGCGCAGCGAATCGGTCAGAGTTCTGGGACATTAAGCATGCGTGTTCGGACCCCATTGCTCGTCCTCCAAATGATCGCGCTGGCGTCGCCTGGTCTGTTCTTCTGGCGGAAAGATGACACTGCCGAGCAGCGGCGTGCCGCGCAGCGGGAGATCTTGCATCTCTCACGCACGCTACTGACGCTGGTTGCCGAGATGAAATCCAACTGGCTAGAGGAGTGGGAGGCTCACGACGAACTGGAGCTGCCTCCGAAATATCATCCGCATGAGCTCTACCCGGACTTTATTCTCGATTCCGCGCGCGACGCACTCTTCGCCCGCCGGCTGCTGCAACGAAATCGCTGGAACTCACGCGTCGAGCCACTGTTCGAAAACGTCAACGAAGAGGCGTGGGCGAGGTTGCGAGCAACGATCGTGAACACAACCCCGAGAATACTGGTGCTGCGAGATCAGCATCGTGATCTGCTTCGTGCCGACGAACGAGCGTCGATGGAGCGCTGCGTGGAGCATTTGGGTGAGTATTTGCGTAAACTGCGCCGTGCCGAGCATCCTGCGTCAGATATGCGGCTGGTGACCGACACCACATTCATCGCGGTTTACAGCATGGAGATGCTCATCAGCTCGTTCGTCGAGCGCAGCGTGTTGGAGGCTCAGGAGGAGTCGTAGCGCGGTTGCCGGTGAGGCAACGCACGTGCTATCCTATCCTGACCGGTTGAGGGCGGTTAGCTCAGTTGGTTAGAGCGCTACGTTGACATCGTAGAGGTCACTGGTTCGAATCCAGTATCGCCCACCAAACTTCAGGCTTTGACTGGGACGAGTATCGATTTCCGCACTGCGTCAGAGATTCGGCGCCATCGACTGCGAGCGCTGATCGCGAGCGAATCGAGAAAACCACCCACGAGCCGGGTGTTGAACGCTCGGATACCGAGCTAATAGACATCCTCGATTCGCCCCCGTTACCGGGCGTCTTGAGCGGCGCACGCGCGCTGGAACAAGGGTGGAACCACGACGGGAAGCAAGCCCGCCGTCCCTTTGAGGATGGTGGGTTTTTTGTTTGCCTGCGAGCGAGAGGAGTGTCCGATGTCAGCTGTAGACCAACTCACTACCTCGGACCCTGCAACCACGAAATGCGACCATTAATGCAAGGAGAGATTCAGTGTCAAGTGCTAACCAATTGATCGACGACATCGAGGCGCAAGTCGACGATGAACGCGCCTACAAACTGGCCAAGATGCGGCACTCCGCAGCCCACGTGATGGCCGAATCTGTGCGCGAGATCTTCCCCGATGTGAAGTTCGCCATCGGACCCGCAATTGACGATGGCTTCTATTACGACTTTGACCTGCCGCGTCCCCTGACGCCTGAGGATCTTGAAGCGATCGAAGAGCGGATGCGCGCCCACATCAAGGCGGCGGAGGTCTTCGAGCGCGATGAGGTCTCTCGCGAGCAGGCGCTGGAGATCTTCGCAGACCAGCCCTACAAGGTCGAGCTGATCCAGGATCTGCCCGAAGGTGAGACGATTTCCACCTACAAGAACGGTGATTTTCTGGATCTTTGTCGCGGCCCGCACGTCGAAGACACGAGCAAGATCGGCGCAGTCAAGCTCTTGAATGTTGCGGGAGCATATTGGCGCGGAGACGAGAAGCGCCCGATGCTTCAGCGGATCTACGGCACGGCCTGGCCCTCTAACAAGGAGCTCAAGCGCTACCTCAACCAGCTCGAAGAGGCCCGCAAGCGCGACCATCGCAAGCTCGGCAGAGAACTCGGCCTGTTCGCCCTTTCCGAAGATATCGGCGCTGGCATCCCGATCTTCTTTCCCAAGGGAGAGATCGTGCGCCACCTGATGGAGAAATATGTTCGCGATGTCCAGACGCGCTATGGCTATGAGCATGTCTGGACAGCACACCTGGTCAAAGAGGAGCTATACCGTCGATCTGGCCACCTGGAGCATTACCAGGACGTCATGTTCCCGCCGATGGTCGATGGTGATACGGTGTTCCGGCTGAAGCCGATGAACTGCCCGTCGCACATGACACTTTTCAACCAGCAGCTCCACTCATATCGCGAACTGCCGTTGCGCTGGGCTGAGTTCGCCACGCTCTATCGCTACGAGAAGAGCGGCGAGCTCAGCGGCCTGACACGGGTACGCTCGCTGACGCAGGACGACTGCCACATCTTCTGCATGCCAGAGCAGATCGGCGAGGAGTTCGGGCTGGCGCTCGACCTGATTCAGGAGATTCTTGATACGTACGGTTTCTCGGATTACCACATCCGCCTCTCGCTGCGCGGCGACGACGGCAAGTACGTCGCCGACGATGAGAAATGGTCAAAGGCTGAGCAGGCGTTGCGCGATGCCATGGATGCCAAGGGCGTCAGTTACACGCCGGTCGAAGGTGAGGCAGCGTTCTATGGACCGAAGGCTGACTTCATCGCCAAGGACGTGCTGGGGCGCGAGTGGCAGCTATCAACGATCCAGGTTGATTTCATTCAGCCCGAACGGCTCGGCTGCGAGTACATCGGCGAGGACGGACAGGCGCATACACCGGTCGTCATCCATCGCGCGGTGACGGGCAGCACGGAGCGCTTCATGGGTGTGCTGATCGAGCACTTTGCTGGGGCATTCCCCGTCTGGCTCTCTCCGGTTCAGATCATGGTGATCCCGATTGCGGACCGTCACATCGAATATGCTGAGCAGGTTGCCCAGCAAGCCAGAGAAGCAGGGCTGCGAGTCGAAGTCGATGCACGTGGCGACCGAATGCAGGCCAAGATCCGTGAGGCACAGCTCCAGAAGATCCCCTACATGCTGGTCGTCGGCGACCGCGAGGCTGATGCCGGCACGGCAGCTGTCCGATTGCGCAACGAGGAGAACCTGGGTCCACAGCCTGTTGCAGAGTTCCTGGAGATGGTCAAGCGGGTCAACGACTCCAAGTCACTGGATCTTCAGGGATAATCGGTTAAGCTCGACTGCAAGACTCATGGCTATGGCTGGCGTGACGCACCAGCCATAGCCTCTTTATCAAGTTCGAGTCATCGGGCAACCGAGGGATCAGGGCAGGAGATGGCGACTGGAACCGATCGGCAACGGCAACCGCCGCCACCAATATCGAACGATGCTCGTCATCGGGACGACTCTCGTGCTCCTGTACGTGCTCTGGACGGTTCGCGGGTCTCTGCTACCGTTCGCGATCGGCGCAGTCCTCGCCTATCTGCTCTCGCCACTCATCGACCGGATTGAGCGGATTATTCCGAAACACCCGCGGATTGAGGATGCTCGCCGAACCATTGCCATACTCGTGGTTTACGTCGGCACCGCCCTGCTGATCCTTGTCCTGAGCATCACCGTTATTCCAACGATGGTGCGGGAGACATTCGACTTCGTCAATGATCTCCCAAATTACTGGGATTCTGCCCAGGAAGAACTCGACTATTGGACCGATCGGTACCGGCGAGACGTGCCGCCGGAAGTCCGAGATCAGATCGAAGCCAATGTCGACAAGATCTCAGATTCGCTTGCCAATATCGCCCAGACTATCATCACCGCAACAATCGGCACGGTCGGCAGCTTTATCGGCCTGTTGGCGGGGCTATTGTTACTACCGCTCTGGCTCTATTACGTGCTCAAAGACGAAGAGGCGATGAAGCGCTTCTTCTACAATCTCTGGCCAGAGTCGATCCGTGATGATGTCTATGAAGTGACAGCTATTATCGACCGGGTGCTGGCTGCCTATATCCGCGGGCAGCTCTTTCTTGGCGTCGTGATTGGCCTGGCAAGCGGTATCGGCCTTTGGTTGATTGGCGTACAACAGCCCGTTGCGCTGGGCGTCGTCGCAGGCATTCTCGAGCTGGTGCCAATCATCGGACCGTGGCTCACCTTCATCATCGCCGCTCTGGTCGTGCTAGCCACCGATCCCGGCAAAGTTCTGCTCGTCGGCATCCTGTTTCTTGGCATTCAGCAGCTCGAGAACACCTTCCTGGTCCCGCGCGTCCAAGGCAACGCGGTGAACATGAACCCAGCCGCCATCATGATCCTGCTCGTGGTTGGCGGCGCGCTTTGGGGAGTCCTCGGCGTGATCGTCATCGTGCCGCTAGCAGCCGTGTTGCGCGACGTCTTCCTCTGGGTTTACTGGAGACTGAGCGACCCCGACGAAGTCTCGATCGATCTCGATCCACGCGCGAATCTGGAAGAGTCTGACCGTTAAGATCTGCTGAGCACCTGCGCTGCAGCAACGGCTGCCCGCACATTCTCCTCCGGTGTCGCCACCAGCACCACGCACCCAGGGCCTACCAGTAGGCGCTGATCATTGCTCTGAGATCGTGCATCTTCGACCTGCGCGCCGACCTCCGACGGGGACATCTCGGCTACGCCTTTTTCGTCGATGCCCGCCACGACGGCGCGGTCAGGGTACTCCGCCAGCACATCCTTTATGGCCGGTCCAACACGCCGGTCATGCCAGTTGATCGCGTGGCCATCGTACGAAGCGAGGACGTCAAAGTACGTGTTCGCGCCGTGGATGTGAATCATCGTAAAGATACTGCCACCGTCCCTGGCAGCCTGGAACAGCGGATCATCATAGGCGCGCCCGAACTCATCGTACTCCTCGCGGGTCACAAGCTCCGATGTGGCACATTGCGTGGCAAAGAAGACTCCATCAGCGCCAGCCTGCAGCGATCGTGTAGTCACCTCGACCGTAACGTCGCGGATCACTGCCAGCGCCCGATGTACAGCCTCTGGATGGCTTCTCAAGTGTTCGATGACCAGTCCGTCGGACATCTTGCTAGCAATGGTCAGCGGGCTGAATATCGTCTGGAGTATCGGTATGTCTGGCCCGACAGCCTCCCGAACCAACCGGCATGCCTCGATCACTTCATGGTTGAAGCCGGTGGCTACGTTGAGTGGCTCGATGCTGGCCCAGTCCTCAGCGGTCTGAACCGGGAATCGCACTGTCTCACGTGTGCCGCCCGGTGCTCCTTGATATTCGCTCTTCGCTCCCCAGTCGATGGTCGCGTAGTCGCCCGGCGGCATCATCTTGATGAAGTCGAACCCGAATGTGTTCTGCCAGTCGATCATCACCTTTGCCAGATCAGCGGCGCTCTGATCCTGATCGGGAAAGTGTCGCCAAATACTGACTGGGGGACGGTCGACTTCGTGACCTTGCAACGCGGCAAGCACGCGCTCGCGCGCAGTCATACTCATGATTCAGTTATCCTCTCAGCCGGGGTTACCATTGCCCCGGATTGTCGATTCAACTACCCCGGCCAGTCTAGCCCACCAGCGAACGCGACGAGGAGCGAGACAGCGGTGCAGCAACTACCGATCTACCAGACCATCGAAGATGTCCGGCAAGCGGCGCTATCCTGCGTCGCCTGCAATCGTGCGCAGTCCCGTCGCCAGGTTGTCTTCGGGGCAGGTAATCCGCAGGCCCGACTCATGCTGATCGGTGAATCACCCAGCAGCACCGACGATCTCACTGGTCAGCCCTTTACCGGCCCCGCGGGAGATCTGCTTGACGAGCTGCTCTTCGAAGCCGGCACCCAACGCAATGACGTCTGGATCACCAATCTCGTTCGCTGCCACGCGGGCCGCATGCGTGACGGACGCGCCGAGAACCGCCCGGTGAGAGCAAGTGAAGTTGCGGCTTGCCGCGTCTGGCTTGAGCTGGAGATTCAATATGTAAATCCCAGGCTGATCGTCGCCATCGGCGCGCCAGCCACTCGCGAGCTAGCAGGTGTGGAGGAGCGATTGCTCACTATCCACGGGCAAACATTCGAGCGACCCGATGGACGCCTGGTTATGCCCGTGATCCAGCCCGCTTACGTGATGCGGCTCCGGAACCTCCAAGACGTCGATGCGTTCATCGATGCTCGAGAACAATTGACCAGCGATCTGCAACGAGCAGTCACGATTGCCAATCAGTGATCTGTCCCTGAAGTCTGCGTCCGCATGGCCGGGAACAAGATCACTTCACGAATGGAGCGTTGGTCGGTCAGGACCATGGCCAGGCGATCGATCCCAATGCCAAAGCCGCCAGTTGGTGGCATGCCATGCATCAGGGCCTCGACATAGTCCCAATCGAGCGGCATGGCGTCTTCGTCACCCTGAGCCCGCTGCTCCGCCTGTGCCTTGAACCGATCGTGCTGATCGATCGGATCGTTCAGCTCGGAGTAGGCGTTGGCCATCTCGACTCCACCGATCACAATCTGAAAGCGCTCGACCGTTAGCTCGTCGCCATCCTTGCGCTTGGCAAGCGGTGAGAGTTCAACCGGATAATCGATCAGGAACGTTGGCTGGATCAGGTTCGGCCGCACAAACTCCTTCATCAGCTCATCGACGATCTTCGGCCAGACCAAACCTGGCTCGATGTCAGCGCCCGCCTTGCGCGCTGCGGCCTCTAGTTCGTCGCGGTCTCGCGTCGCGTTGAAATCGATCCCCGTCTTCTCGAAGATCGCATCTGCCAGACTCAGGCGCTTCCACGGCGTAGTGAAGTCGATCTCGTGGCCGTTGAAGGTAATCTGCAGCTTGCCGTGGACCTCCTGAACGACGGTCGTGAGCATGTCCTCTGCGATGCGCATGACATCGTCGTAATCGGCGTAGGCGATATAGAACTCGAGCTGCGTGAACTCGGGTTGGTGGTTGCGATCGACACCTTCGTTCCGGAAGTCCTTACAGATCTCATAGACGCGCTCGAATCCGCCGACGATGAGCCGCTTCAGATAGAGCTCGTCAGCGATGCGTAGGTACAGCGTCTGCTCCAGCTCATTGTGGTAGGTCGTAAATGGCCGAGCGAGTGCCCCGCCATAGACGGGTTGTAGTGTTGGCGTCTCGACCTCGACAAAGCCGTGCGAATCGAGATAGGAGCGCAGCGCCGTAATAATCCGAGAGCGTGTCCGGAAGATCTCGCGCACCTCGGGGTTAGAGTAGAGATCAACGTGTCGCTGTCGATAGCGCTGCTCGACATCGCTCAGGCCGTGCCACTTCTCCGGGGGTGGAGAAATTGCCTTCGACAGCATGCCCCACGAGTCGACCTGAACAGTGATCTCTCCTGCTCGGGTTCGAAAGAGCCGTCCCCGAGCCTCGATAAAATCTCCGCGATCGACCCGGCTGGTAAAGAGCTCGAACGCTTCTTCACCAAGGTCATTGCGGCGCAGATAGATCTGGATCTTGCCTGTACCGTCTTCCAGATGCGTGAAGATTGATCTGCCCATATCGCGCACGGACTGCACCCGACCAGCGACCACGATAATCTCGGAGTCATGCTCACCACCGAGGTCGTCTTCGATGCGCTCGAACCGCTCAATTGCTTCGACCGCCGTATGGGTCCTGGAGCTTCGAGCGGGATAGGGGTCGATACCCTCGTCCCGTAATGCTTGCATCTTCTGCAGCCGTATTTGCTGCTGTTCATTCAGTTCCATCGTTGTAATCTCCCTCTCACCCTCGCCCAGACTCCGGTCAACTGTAACAATGAAGAACCCGCGGCGCTCTTGTTGCCGCGGGTTCGTTTCGTGACTCGGTTCGCTGGATGTCTGGCTAGCTTACGGCCTTTACAACATATTCGAACTCACCCGCGGGAGCTTTAACGAGCACTTTTTCTCCCACGCGTTTACCAAGCAGGGCCGAGCCGATAGGGGAGACATGCGAGATGCGTCCCTTGGTGGTGTTGGCCTCGTGCTGGCTAACAATCGTCCAAGTGAGATCCTTGCCCTCGGAATTGACGATTGTGACCGTTGAGCCAAACTCGACGACATCCGAGCCGCCCACATAACTGACAATCTCGGCGTCTGCCAGCGTGACCTCGATCTCCCGAATTCGGGCTTCGAGTTGGACCAGCTCTTCCTTGGTTACTTCAAAGTCACTGTCGTCGGAGACGTCGCCCGACTCGCTCAACTCTTGAATACGACGCATCATCTGCGGATGCTCGACTGTACGCAAGCGACGCAGCTCGTCCTCCAAATCCTGCTTGCCAGCGGGGGTCAAGAGGATGCGTTCATTTGCAGCCATGTAGACCACTCCTTCCGGAGCGCTACGTACAGGCTCGACGTAGCATGAATCGAGGTGACCTGAACACCGTCGCAACTATAAGACCGGGTGGGCACGACTGGACTCGAACCAGTGACCTCACGGATGTGAACCGTGCGCTCTAACCAACTGAGCTACGCGCCC
>CAYNTE010000112.1:6218-9739 GCA_964399615.1 uncultured Thermomicrobiales bacterium | reverse complement strand
CCCGACTCCCGACTCCCGACTCCCGACTCCCGGTCCCACCCGACCCTCGGTTCCCGGGCACCGGTTCCCGACCCCGCCTGCTATACTCGAAATAGGTGCGTACGAACGCACTCTCCCGTGCCTGGGAGTCACAGGGTGGGTAGGAATATTGCTCGATGGCAACGGCCAGTAACCGCACCGGCTACTACTTGTCTGCCGCCGCTCCAGCACTCGATCGACCCTGGCCACGACCCGAGGGACGCATCGAATCCCTCGTCGGCCGTGCCCATCCTGCCCTCTCCAGCCGCCTCTCGATCCGCGTCCTCACCCGCATCATCTCCCTCTTCGTCGTCTGGCGACTCGGCATTCTGCTCCTCTCCCTCGGCTGGGGACAGCTCCCGATCATGACCCACTGGCCCCCACAGTTCGACGTCATGTGGCTCTGGCGCTACTCCATCCGCTGGGACGCCGGCTGGTATCTCACCATCGCCGAAGCTGGCTATCACTACCAACCCGGCCAATCCTCATCCATCGCCTTCTTCCCCGCCTTTCCACTCCTCATCCGCTATGCCGATGCCATCCTGCCCGGCAGCGCCCCACTCGCCGGTCTCGTCGTCGTCCATCTCTCCCTCGTCGCTGCCCTCATCTACATCTCCAAACTCATCCGCATCGATTTCGGCGAACGCACTGCCCAGCGCACGATCTTCTTCCTGCTCCTCTTCCCCGGCGCATTCTTCCTCTCCGCCATCTACAGCGAATCCCTCCTCCTGCTCGCCGTCGCTGGCTCCCTCTATCACGCCCGACGCGGGCAGTGGTGGCTCGCCGCACTTTTCGGCATCCTCGGCAGCGCCACCAAACTCGTCGGCATCATGCTCATCGTCCCACTCGCCATCGAGCTCATCGCCCAGCGCGGCAAATCTCCCCGCGATTGGCTCAGCGGACTCTGGATCCTGCTCGCCCCATTGGGCACCATCGCCTACTTCACCTTCCTCCAGCTCCGCTTCGGCAGCTTCATGGTCTTCTTCCACACCGAAGACACCTGGCACCGCACCGCCTTCAAACCCATCTTCATGCTCGGCATCGATCATCTGCTGACCGGCGCGACGGCCGCACTCGACTTCTACCCCGCCAACACCGCCCCCCTGCGCAGCACCTTCCTCATCTTCGATACCCTCCTGCTCTGGCTCTTCCTCATTGCCGGCGTCATCATCTGGCGCACCATCCGCCCCGCCTACGGCGCACTCGTCCTCTGCTTCGCCCTCATCCCCGCCTTCTCCGGCAGTCCCCAGAGCATCAACCGCTACCTCGCCGTCCTCTTCCCCGTCTTCCTGCTCCTGGCCCGCATCCGCTCCGAAGCCTGGCGCAACGCCCTCGCCGTCACCTTCGCCTTCGCCCTCGCCTTCACCACCTACCTCTTCGTCAACGGCCTCTGGGCAGGCTGAATCTGTGCCACTAGGAAGCATGCCGGCCGGAACAATTCAGGCCGCAAATCGTTATACATAAGTACACATTGAGCGATGATGAGTTCAGCGGGCACCTCGAATGTCGCAAAGTAACATCTTGATATTTGAGCTACTGTGAATTAGCATCATTCTAGACTCAAGAGAGAGGGGTGAGTCTGTGGAAACTAAAAAGAAACCATCAGGGCCATCAAAAGAAATGCTGGAAGAGCTACGCCGAGACCCCGATGTCAGATACTATCGACGTAAAGATGGCAAGCGGACTTGGACCTTCAAGCCGCAAATTCGGGTGAAGCCAGGTACTGATGTTTTAGCGATCATTGAGAACACACCACGACGCTCCTACTCGGAGAAGTGATTCCCCAGTTACCTGAGAGCATCTACTTTGATAGCGGTATTCTCATTGGCGCAGCAATCGCTGGAAGCAATCACGCAGCGGCCACGATCGAATTCTGCCGACATGTTGCAGCCAACGGATGCCACGTATATTTCTCCCAAATAGCACTTTATGAACTCGCCCATTTAGCGTGGTGCCTTGGTAACCCGCATGATCGCCGCCAACTCCCCCGCGAAATCGTCCAGCAATACTCACTAGATCAATGGAACGACAACTTTCTGGTACGGCAGCGTTGGATTAATAGTGTCGGCAGGGAACTTGAACGACTCCTCGCTCAGTTTCGCGAGGCATTCGAGGTTCCTATCCGTCCCCAATACTGGCAAGACGCCTTGAACATCATGGCCTATTACAACTTGAGGTCATACGATGCCCTCCACCTGGCCACCGCTCAATCACTCCAGATCCACGACATCGCCACTTGCGACCACCACTTCACCGACATTGATGGCATCAACACCATCCTCGTGAGAGATGGTCAGTAGACCGCTCCCCTGCCTCTTCATCAATGGCCTCTGGGCAGGCTGATTCGGGCTCCCACACGTTAAAATCTCGATACTCTAGGCGATCTCCGCATCGTAGAGAGAGGCAGCAACCGTGATCCTCCCGAAAGAGCGCGATCCGCGGTTCATCACCATCCGTCGCGGCGGCACCCTCACCGACGCCGACCACCATCTCCTGGCTCTCTGGGCCGCCGATTGCGCCGAGCATGTCCTTGACCTCTTTGAGGTGGTGAGACCTTCAGACGGCCGCCCCCGTCATGCCATCGAGCAGATCCGCGCCTGGGTGCGTGGTGAAGTCAGCATGACCCAGTCTCGCACCGCAGCAGGTCACGCCAACGCCGCAGCGCGAGATCTGGCCGGCGCCCCCCGCTTCGCCGCCTATGCCGCCGCTCAAGCCGCTGCCGTCGCCCACGTTGCTGCCCACGAGCTAGGCGCCGCAGCCTACGCCATCAAAGCCGCCCAAGCTGCGGCCCCGGCAGCCGAAGCTGAGATCGTCCGTCACTGCGAATGTCAGTGGCAGCGCGATCAGCTCCCTCCTACCATCCGCGATCTCGTCCTCGACGACCAACGCCTCCGCAACCCCATCTGCTGGTCCGTCTTCGACACCTAAACAAAAACCCGTTCCCGTTCCATCCCCCTCTCCCCTTGTGGGAGAGGGGTTAGGGGTGAGGGATTTCCCGCCCGGTCCCCCCTCTCCCCTTGCGGGAGAGGCGATCCCAATCGCTCCGGAGCGTGTGCTAAAAAGACTTGACGATCAACACCTCCGGCCCCCTTCTCTCACAATGGGAGGACGGACTAGAAAACAAGGATTCCGCCCCATGCCACGACCACAACCTCACGACCGCTGGATTGTCCCTGAAGAGCTACGCCGAAAAACAGTCCAACTCGCCCGCGAACTACGTCAGCGCCAAACACCAAGCGAGCAATTACTGTGGTCACGACTTCAGAGCCACAAACTCGACGGTCTAAAGTTCCGTCGCCAATACCCCATCGGCCCCTTCATCGTCGATTTCTGCGCTCCATCCATCCGCCTCATCATCGAAGTCGACGGAGGCATCCACGAGACCCAGGCCGACCACGATGCCGAGAGACAACACGCCATCGAATCTCTCGGATTCCACTTCCTCCGCCTCTCTGCCGACCACATCGAACGCGACATAGCATCTGCCCTCACCCAGATCCGCC
>CAYNTE010000112.1:2854-6118 GCA_964399615.1 uncultured Thermomicrobiales bacterium | reverse complement strand
CATTCCCCAATCTCAGGGTAGAATCGAACCCCAAGGGCCAAAAGAACGAGATATGTGCGCCGCAAATCGCAGCGCTTAGGAGGAATTCAAGAATGGTCGAAACTATCCAGCCCGATCGCTTTAGCTCGCTCCGCTATCGCAACATCGGACCTACCCGTGGTGGGCGCGTCGTCGCTGTCGCTGGCGATCCCGTCAATCGCAGCACCTTCTACATGGGCTCCACCGGTGGTGGTGTCTGGAAGACCGAAGATGGCGGCAAGAGCTGGATGAATGTGTCCGATGGATACTTCAACACCGCCTCAGTCGGCGCGCTCACCGTCGCACCGTCCGATCCCAACGTCATCTACGCCGGCATGGGCGAGACCAGCATTCGCGGCAACGTCTCTAAAGGCGATGGCGTCTACAAATCCACCGACGCCGGCAAATCCTGGACCCACATCGGCCTCGAAAACACCCAGAACATCGGCGAGATCGTCGTCCACCCTCAAGATCCCGACCTTGTCTACGTCGCCGCCCTCGGCCACGTCTTCGGCTCCAATCCCGAACGTGGCGTATATCGCTCGAAGGACGGCGGCCAGACCTGGGAGCTTGTCCTCCACAAGAGCGACAAGGCCGGCGCCGTCGATCTCTCGATGGACCCCAACAATCCCCGCATCATCTACGCCACCATCTGGGAAGCGCTCCGCGGACCCTACTTTATGTCCAGCGGTGGCGAGGATAGCGGGCTCTATCGCAGCTTCGATGGCGGTGATACCTGGGAAGAGATCAGCCGCAACACCGGCCTGCCCAAGGAGGGTGTGCTCGGCAAGATCGGCGTCGCAGCCTCCGGCGCAAAGCCCGGACGTCTCTGGGCCATCGTCGAGCACGAGAACGGCGCAGTCTTCCGCTCCGATGACTATGGCGATACCTGGACCCGGCTCAGCGAAGACCGCAACCTCCGCCAGCGCGCCTGGTACTACCACCACATCTATGCCGACCCCACCGACGAGAACACCGTCTTCGTCCTCAATGTCGGCTTCTGGAAATCCGTCGATGGCGGCAAGACCTTCACGACCATTCCCGTCCAGCACGGCGATACCCACGATCTTTGGATCGACCCTAACGATAACCAGCGCATGATCCTTGGCGACGATGGCGGAGCCGAAGTCACCTTCGAAGGCGGCGCGAACTGGTCACCGATTGAGAACCAGGCAACCGCCGAGTTCTATCACGTCGTCACCGATGGTCAGACCCCCTACCGCGTCTTCGGCGCACAGCAAGACAACTCCACCATCTCCGTCCCCAGCCGCTCCAACGGCGGCGCAATTGCCCGCGACGAGTGGGAAGAAGTCGGCGGCGGCGAATCTGGATACATCGCCGTCAAACCCGACGATCCCAACATCATCTTCGCCGGCAGCTATGGCGGACTCCTCACCCGCTACGACCGCCGCACCCGCCTGCGCAAGACCGTCAGCGTCTGGCCCGAGATGACCCTCGGCTCACCATCCAGCGCCATGAAATACCGCTTCCAGTGGACCTCGCCGACCGTCTTCTCGCGCCACAACCCCGACATCCTCTACCACGGCGGCAACCACATCTTCCGCTCCGATAACCTCGGCGAGAGCTGGCAAGAGATCAGCGACGATCTGACCCGTGGCGACCCCGAGACGATGGGGCCGTCCGGCGGACCGATCACCAAGGACAACACCGGCGTCGAGACCTATGCCACCGTCTTCGCTATCGAAGAATCCCCCATCGAGCAAGGCACCATTTGGGCCGGCTCCGACGATGGCTTGATCCACGTCACCCGCGATGGCGGGGAGACCTGGCAAAACGTCACTCCCGGCCCCGATCTCCTGCCCGAGTGGTCGCTCATCTCCATTGTCGAGCCAAGCCACCACGATCCCGCCGTCGCCTACATCGCCGCCACCCGTTACAAGAGCCACGACGACAAGCCCTACCTGCTCAAGACCACCGATTCCGGCGAAAGCTGGAGCGCCATCACCAACGGCATCCCGGAGAACCAGTTCACCCGTGTCATCCGCGAAGACCCCGAGTGCGCTGGCCTCCTCTTCGCTGGCACCGAGCGCGGCCTCTGGGTCTCCTTCGACGCCGGCGACAACTGGCAGCCACTCCAGCTCAACCTGCCCGTCACGCCCATCCACGACATGCTCATCGAGCAGGGCGATCTCGTCGTCGCCACCCACGGCCGCTGCTTCTGGATCCTCGATGACATCAGCCCCCTCCGCCAGCTCAAAGAAGGCACCGCCCCAACCGATGGCAACTCAATCTTCCAGCCCCGCCCCACCATTCGCTGGGCAGCAGGCGGCGGCTTCCGTCGGCCACCATCCCCCGGCCTCAACTTCACTCGCGCCGGCGGTCTCACCGTCAGCCTGCGCCAGATCACCAAGCCCGATGGTGAGCTAGAGACCGTCTTCCTCGATGGTGGCGAGAACCCACCCAGCGGCGTCGTCTTCAACTACTTCCTGACCGAGAAACCCAAGGAAGACATCACCCTCACCATCAAGGACGCTGGTGGCAACGAAGTACGCACCTACAGCAGCGCCAAGCCCAAGGATGCCGACTACAAAGACAAGCCCGGCCTCAAGAAGCCGACCCCTATCCCCGCCAAGCAAGGCGCAAATCGCTTCGTCTGGGATCTCCGCTACCCCGCCGCAACCGAAGTCCCCGACGATACCGGCTCCATGGGCTTTGCAGCGGGCGTCAACACCGGTCCCCGCGCCGTCCCCGGCACCTACACCGCCGAGCTAAAGGTCGGCAACCAGACCCTGACCCAGGAATTCGAGATCGTGCCCGATCCACGCCTCGATGCCTCGCAAGACGACCTCCAGGCCGCCTTCGATCTCGTCATCCAGGCCCGCGACACCCTCTCCAAACTCCACGAAGGCGTCAACACCATCCGCTCCGTGCGCAAGCAAGTTGATAGCTGGAGCAAGCGCCTGGACGATGAGGAGATCACCAAGGCCGGCGATGCGTTGAAAGAGAAGCTGCAAGAGATCGAAGACGAAGTCATCCAACACCGCGCCAAATCCGCACAAGACACCCTCAACTTCCCCGTCCTGCTCAACGCCAAGCTCGCCGCCCTCATCGGCGTCGTCGATGCCGCCGATGGCAAGCCCACCCAGCAGTCCTACGACCTCTACGAGGATTTGAAGGCCCGCACCGACACCGCCATCGACAAACTCGACACCATCCTCACCAAGGACCTCGCCGCCCTCAACACCCGCATCCAATCCACCAACACCCCCGCCATCGAGGTCTAGC
>CAYNTE010000112.1:0-2754 GCA_964399615.1 uncultured Thermomicrobiales bacterium | reverse complement strand
GCCGCCCTCAACACCCGCATCCAATCCACCAACACCCCCGCCATCGAGGTCTAGCGCCCGCGTCCTCAACCACATCCTGCGCCAGCTGTTATCACAAAGTTGGCGCAGGATGTGGCCCATTATCTGATCTGTTGCCAACGAGTCTCATCGCACTGCGCTGATCATGAGATCTGCGAAATTTGTATTTGGTGTTTGGTCAGTAGTAGGCTTGAACCTACCAACAAATTAGTTGCCGACTTGTAAGGTGATACTTACTACGAGGCGGAACTCATGTTCACGGTGCACGATGCCCCGATGGACTGAGTGACAGGGGCAGAATCATGAGATACCAGAATGTTGTACGGTTCGGTCTGATTCTATCGATTGCCTGTACCTTCCTCTTCTTTTCCTCCACCAGTTCGGCGGCAGAGAAATCAACGCTTCAGCCCGGCGAAGTGGTTGTGACCGTTGACGGACACGCGGTTGAGGCTCGCAAGGGGCTGGTAATCGCTCAAGGGATAAGAGTCGCGACTGGACGTTGCTAGATAGGGGACGTTCACATCCATGGCCGCTCATCGGCCGCCCTCCCAACAGGCAGCATCACCTTGTCTGTTAACCAGGCCTGCGAACTCTTCGTCAAAGAGCTTCAATTCACAAGCTCAAGTCAACTTACTGGCTCAGGTGCACTGCGTGACATAACATATCTCAGAGGCTATGCACTTGCTACGTATGAAGAACAGTTTTCTCTGGATGTTACCAAGGTGTATGTGAGCATGGATTATACCGATTACGGAACTGGCCTGAGTAATGGTAGGAATCCGTATGACTCCTGCTGGGGCCTTCCTGAAACTCTCTGGACTGTCGAGCAGTGTGGTCCATATAATTGGGATCCGTATGGGCCAGTGAAGATGTGGATTAGTAGCTCAGGTCTATTCTCGAACCCCTTTGGCCCTGATCATGGGCTTTTTGCACATTTCGAAGCTTACGCAGGATACACAACTGATTGGTACTGTGACCAGTGGGGGAGCGACTGGCCGTATTGGGACCTGAGCTGCTCTGGAGGGGCGGCGATTATCTGACTAACAGATAGTAGTAGGTCAATAGGCACATCAAACGAGTGAATCGTGCGTTGCGTTTGCGCGATCAGTCATCTCAATCTCCTCTAGCAAGAAACACTGGTTGCCCAAACGCACATCCAATAGTCAACTTTCCAAGAAGCCTGAGACCGAGGTCGTCTGTCTCATGATAGTTCTTATCATACTCAGCCCACTGCTCCTCATCGCTGCCGGGTTCGTCTGGGGCGTCATCTGGATCAGCGCCGTCCACGCGATCTTTTATTTCTTTTTCCTCGCCCCAGTCGTCGACATCATCGTCTATCGATATGTCGGCATTAGGTTGCATCGCACACTGAGCACATCCAGCCTCAACCGCACCGTCCAATTCGGCCTAGCCGCACTCAACATCGCCATGTTCTTCATAGGTAACCGCGTCATTCTGTTTGGATGGGTGCTCGGTGTCTGGCCCTGGAAAGACAGCGATATCGACTGGATCCTGGTATCAATGGACGTGCTCTCACTAGGCATCGGCCTCGCCATCGCAACCGGCCTCTACCAACCCAACCACGACCACCAGACCCACCCCAACAAAACCTAGACCCAAACTACTCAAACAGATCACCCACCCGCACCGAGAACCCCGCCAGCACATCCCCACCCGTCAACACATCACCAGTCCGTAGAATCCGACCACGGAGATCCGGCGTCCAGCTCATCACCATCCCATTCCATGGATCAACAATCCAGACGAGCCCTACCCCAGCTTCGAGATACCGCATCCTCTTCTCTTCGACAGCCTGAGCGAGATCCGTGTCCGAAATCGTCTCAACCGCCAAATCGGGGGCAAGCTCTAGAAACCATCGCCGTTCCGCACGTGGCGGCAACCGATCGCTCCGAACGAACGCAAGATCCGGAGTCAGCACCGTGTCCGGACTGCGGCCAAGTACAAACCCCGTCCCAGTAGCGTACGCCCGCCCCTGACCATGCTCCTCAACATGCATAGCCACCTCCACCGCTAGCCTCGCGCCAATCTCCCCCTGCAAACCACTAGCCCACGGCACACACCAAACCTCACCCTCAACCAGATCCATCTTCCCCTCATCACGAAGCCCAAAGAACTCCTCCGCGGTGATGAGCTCTCCCAAATCCAACCTCCCAATTCCCATCCCGGAAACCGGCCCCCGGACCCACCCGATTCCCGACCACCGACTCCCGATCCCCTCCCCTCACCACTCCTGCCGCCCCAGCTTCTCCCCATACTTCTGCTTCGAATGAAACTCCCCACCCAAATCCGCCGCCGTCAACATCCCCAACACCTGCGATTCTCGGAAATGCAGCGAGAACGTGCGCACATCCCGCAACGCCCGCTCCAGCGGCAAGAACTTGAACGCACCCCGCGCCCCCACAATATCGAACGCCTTCGTCGTCACCGCCATCGCCGTCTGCTTCGAGGTATGCAACGCCCGCATCGACGCCAGCTCCGCCTCCGCAAACTCACCTTGCTCCCACAACCACGCCGCATACCACATCGACGTCCGCGTCGCCTGCAGAGCCGCGTCCAGCTCCCCAAACGTGTACGCATTCACCGCATCATCGACCAGGAACGGACGCTCCTTCAAAAACTCCCGCACAAAATCGAACACACCCTGCGCCGTCCCTAAATGATTCGCCACATACGCCAGCGTGAACGTCCGCGGATCATGCTGCACCCAATCCCCCG
>CAYNTE010000111.1:0-9790 GCA_964399615.1 uncultured Thermomicrobiales bacterium | reverse complement strand
AACGCATGGCTGCGGCAATTTTCGAAGAGGCAGTGCAAGGATCGAACCTCCTGGTCGATCTGCACACGGGCTACTCGACGATGATCACCCATACGGTTTACGGTGAGGGCGATGCCGCGAGCGAAGAGCTGGCGCGCGTCTTTGGGTCCGACTATCTCATCATGGAGGAGCGCGACGAGGACTGGGATCAGTCGCGATTCAGCGGCAAGTTACGCAACGTTGCCGCCGCACATGGGATTCCGGCGATCACCCCAGAGCTTGGAGGTTTCTCGCGGCTCGAAGGTATTCGTATTCAAGCGGGGATCATCGGGCTGAGCAACGTCCTGGTCCATTATGGGTTCATAGATGGTGATGTGATCCTGCCGGGGCGGCAGTTGGTTATCCGCAACCACTTGACGCGCGTCATTGCCAACCACGGAGGAGTGTTCGTTGCGAATGTTCAGCCAGGCCAGGAGGTCTGGGAAACGCAGGAGCTCGGTTTTATCTACTCTCCACGCGATTTCAGCGTGCTCGAGACTGTAAGAGCGCCGTTTGATAGCGTAGTCGTCTTTCACACCGAAAACCCGGTCGTGAACGCTGGTGACACGGTTGCAAATCTTGGAACGCGCGCGAAGCGTGTGAACTCATAAGGACAGATACTGGTGCAGAACCCCGAACCGAACATTGTTAAAGAGAAGCTCAATCAGGCTGTAGAGGTCCTCAACGAGGAGAATGTCGATCTCTGGATCGTGCTTGCTCGTGAGAGTGACATCATGGGCGACCCGATCTTGCCGCTCGTGGTCGGCACCAGCGTGACATGGGAGAGCTCGTTCTTGATCTCTCGTGACGGTGACCACGCCGCGATCGTTGGCACCGGCGATGTCCAGAATATTAAGCAGACCGGCGCCTGGGATAACGTAATCGGCTATGTCCAGGGTTTCTCGCAGCCGCTCATCGCCGAGCTGGAGCGACGCGACCCGAACGCCATTGCGCTGAATTACTCGATGAGCGACAGCTCGGCCGACGGACTTCCGCACGGCTTTTATCTCTTGCTGGAGCAGGTGCTCTCACCGACTCCGTTTTGGGAGCGTGTGCGCTCTGCGGATCCAATTCCTGGCAAGGTTCGCGGCCGGAAGTCGCCGACCGAGCTCGCGCGCATCAAGGCTGCGGTCCGAACGACCGAGCGGATTTGGGAGGCAACGCAGCGGTTCATCCGTCCCGGCGTCAGCGAGATCGACATTGCGGACTTCATGCACGGGCAGGTCGAGGAGCGGCAACTTACCACGAGCTGGGATTGGAATCACTGTCCTGGCGTGACGGTGGGTCCAGATTCGCCGATTGGACACTGTGCGCCACTCGATCTCAAAGTCGAGCCCGGTCAGCTTGTTTCGATCGATTTCGGGGTGCTCGAGGAAGACTACGCCTCGGACATGCAGCGCACCTACTACGTGCTGGGGAAGGATGAGACCGAGCCACCGGCAGAAGTCTTGCGTCACTTCGATGTGATCGACCGGTGCATCCAGGCGGCGGCGAGTGCGCTGAAGCCGGGTGCTCGAGGCTGGGAAGTCGATGCTGCCGCACGTAAAGTGCTGGAAGATGAAGGCATGCCATCTTGGGATTACGCGCTTGGCCACCAAGTCGGCAGAGCTGCACACGACGGCGGCACGACGCTTGGTCCGCTTTGGGAGCGCTACGGTGACCGGCCGAAGCGCATTATCGGAGAGGGCGAAGTGTACGCGCTGGAGATCGGCGTTTCGGTGCCGGGATACGGCCGGGTAAATCTGGAAGAGAACCTGGTGGTCACCGCCGACGGAAGTGAGTTTCTCGCCGCCCCGCAACGCGAGCTCATCGTTCTCAAGCCATAGTCCGCGACACTGAGTAGGTCGATATACTCTCGGTAGTGAACTTCGCTGCTGTCTGAACGAAAGCAACTGCGGCTTTCAAGTGACGCGAGCATTGCGGGGAGGTGGCGACGATGACAGACACAGCTCGACGCCGCCGCGCGCTCTCGCTGATTCGCCGTGCTGGGCGCGGTCGCGGATCTCGCCCGACAGCATCGACAGGCAACGAGCCGGATGTTCGCTCGATCGAGTATGACGGCACGATCTGGCTCGACATCCGTCGACCCAACGGTGAGCTGCTGGAGGAGATCGGGGAGCGTTTCAATCTGCACCCACTGGTGCGGGAGGACATTCTCTCACGCATCCAGCGTCCGAAGATTGACACCTACGACGATTACCTCTTCGTCGTGATGCAGTTCCCGATCCATGACAAGACAACCCGCCGCAACTACTCGGCGGAGATCGACTTCGTGGTGGCCGATGACTTCTTCATCACGCTGCACGATGGGAATTTACGGCCACTCGTGTCGCTCGTCGATTCGGTTTTTGATTCTGATCAGATGAGTATGAAGTTGCTGCGCCGGACGCCAGGTCACTTGCTCTACGAGGTGGTCGACCGGATGGTGGATTATCTGGTGCCCGTTGTTCCACGGTTGGAAGAGCACGTCGAACACATCGAGGAGATGATCTTTCAGCCGCAAGCTATCGAGACGGTGCGGGAGATCTCGCTGGTACGGCGCGATCTCATCCAGCTTCGGAGGATCCTGCGGCCGCAGGTCACGATCATCAACCGCTTTGAGCACGGCAACTTGCCATTCATGGATCGTGAGATCGACGATTTCTGGGGCGACGTCTCCGATCACCTTGCCAGGACGCTGGACTCGATAGAGGAGCTGACCGAGATTCTTGCTGGTCTGAGCGAGACGCACAACACTTTTATCTCCCAGCGAATGAACGACATCATCAAGACGCTGACGATTTTCTCGGTCATCATGATGCCGTTGACGCTACTTTCCGGGATTTTCGGAATGAACACGCCGTTGCCGGATCAAGATAGTGCAGTCACAACGGTGCTGATTGTCCTGATCATGATCGGGATCTCAATACTCATGCTGCTGTATTTCCGACGGAAGCAATGGTTGTAGCTGCTCGCTGGCTAGAGGCTGCGCCACGCTGGCTTGTCGCGGGCGTTGGTGCAATTGCCGGCGGGCTCATCGCGGGCTGGGTCGCGCTGAACGCCGGTGTGTTGACGGGCGTTGCGCTGGTCGTCGCAGTCGGGGTCGCATTCGCGGCGTTGAAGTCGTTCTGGGTGCTGGTCGGGTCGACATTTGCGATCGCAACCGTGCTCCCGTTCGCGACGGGCGGGATATCGACCGGACCGGTCACACCGACGCTGCTGGAACTGGCGTTGCTGGCGACGATCGGTATTAGCATCGCCCTGGTGCTGGCTGATCGAACGAGCTCGGTCGAGCCGTCATGGGGGATGGCGCTGTGGTTCGTCTTCGGCGGCTACCTGGTGGTGGCGTTCTTGCTGGGCCTCGGCAACGGCTACACGACGCAAACGCTGCATGATTTCTTCAAGTTCGGTCTCGGGTTTCTCTTCTTCTGGGTGGTGATCCAGTTTGCCGTGACGTTCTCGGCTGTGGCCAACATCGTGCGCTGGATGGTCGCCGGGATAACAGCGTTCGCGGCCATCGGTCTTCTGCTCTATGCGGGCGGGGCTAGTTTCTCGCTTCGCGTTCTGGCGCGGTTGATTCCTTATGGCTATCCGAGCGGGCGGATCGTGCGATACATCGAAGATGACCCTGCACGGCCAATGCGGCTCGTGAGCACGGGCGTTGATCCCAACGCTGCTGGCGGAATGCTGATGATCGGACTTGTGATCGTCGTCAGCCAGCTGGTCGTGCGCAACCGCATCATCCCGTTTCGGCTGGCACTGGCAAGTAGCGGCATCATCGGAGTGGCCACGCTGCTGACCTACTCGCGCGGCGCCTGGGTCGGGGCTGCCGTTGGGATTGGTTTGGTGCTGCTGATTCGGTCTCGCGTGCTGCTGATCCCGCTCGGGGTGGCCGCGACTGGGTTGCTTGCGCTGGGAGTGGGTAGCGGATTTGCGCACCGGCTCTGGCTGGGATTCACCTTGCAAGACCCAGCGACCAAGCTGCGTTTGCGAGAGTACGGCAATGCCTGGGAGATCATCCAGGCGCACCCATGGTTCGGGGTTGGATTCGGCGATGCTCCATCGATCGAGCTCCAAACAGGCGTATCAAGTACGTATCTCGTGATCGCTGAGCGAGCTGGGCTCATTGGACTGGCGCTGTTTCTTATCGTCGTGATCGTTATCCTGGGAGCAGCGTTGAGAGCGTTCTGGATTCGGCCGAAGGGAGAGATCGCGGATACGTTGCTCAGCGTCGGGGCGGCATTTGTCGCGGCGCTGACGGTCGGGCTAGTTGATCATTACTACTTCAACGTGCAGTATGTGCACATGACCGTCGTGTTTTGGACCCTGGCTGGGTTGTTGGTGGTATTGTCGCGGCTGAGCCAGGAGTCAGCAGAAGGGATCACGTCATGACGTCAGCTGGGCCACGCGGTGTGTTTGCACCTGTGGCAACGCTCTTTGATTCGGATGGTGCGCTCGACCTCCAGAAGTTCAAGAAGAACATGAACTGGTATGCGACATCGGACCTCGACGGTATCGTCATCATGGGTTCGAACGGCGAATTTGCCTTACTCGATCAAGATGAGAAGCTCAATCTGATCGAAGCGGGTGTGGAGGCAATCAACGGCCGCAAGACGGTGATGGCGGGCGTCGGTGTTGAGTCGACGCGCGGAACGATCGAGATGGCGAAGCGCGCTGCGGACCTCGGCGTCGACTACTGCCTGGTTGTGACTCCGCACTACTACAGCCCGAAGTACGATGATCGGGCTGTGCTGCGGCACTATCAGACAGTCGCAGAAGCTTCACCGGTGCCGGTTATCGTCTATATCATGACGGCCTACACCGGCGTCGATTTGACAAGCGGATTGGTAGCGGAACTCTCGCAACATCCCAATATCGTCGGCGTGAAGGACAGCGGCGGTAACGCACCGAAGTTTGTGGACATGGTCTCCAAATCAACCGATGGATTCAGTGTGCTTGCGGGTTCGGCGAGCTTCCTTTACCCAGCACTGTGTGTCGGTGCGGCAGGAGGCGTGCTGGCGCTCGCCAACGTTGCTCCGCGCGAATGCGCGCAGTTGATGTCGCTGTTCGACGCTGGCAAACACGAAGAGGCGATGAAACTCCAGCAGCGACTCTTTGATCCCAATGTAGCGGTCACCTCCCGGTACGGCATTGCCGGGTTGAAGGTTGCGATGGAACTCGTGGGTCTTGAGACGAGCGATCCACGGCCACCGCTGCTGCCAGCGACTGACGACGAGCGAGCCGCGGTCCAGCGCATCATGGAGCAGGCAGGAATTCTTGCCGCCGTCTGAGACGCTCAAGACTCCGATAGCCATTGGTATCGTGGCTGATACGCACCGGCATAGTCGTGGATCGCGGTATCTACCTACCGCGCTGCTCGACGGGCTGGACGGCGTCGATCTCATCTTCCACGCTGGCGACGTTTGTGCAGCTTGGGTGCTCGATGCCTTGCGCGAGGTAGCGCCAGTGCGAGCTGTCCGCGGCAACAATGAGGAGCCGGATCTGGAGATGAGTCTGCCAGATCAGATTCGCTTCACTGCAGGTTCCCGGACTATCGCATTGCTACACGGCCATCAGTCGCCCCGCGGCGAGAGTGCGCGCGAATTCGTGCGTCGAACACTGGCGGGGGAGGTGGATTGTGCAGTCTATGGCCATAGCCATCTGCCGAAGATCGAGACACTGGATGGGCTGCTGATGGTGAATCCCGGCTCGCCGACGCAGCGAAGGTTTGCGCCATGGCACAGCTATGCAATGATGAATGTGACTGAGGATATCGATGTCAAACTCGTCCAGCTCGAAAGCTGACGAGTCGTCATCAAAGGAGCAAGACATGTTCTTGAAAGACCCGACGGATCTCAGGATACCTGGACCGACGCCAGTCCCGCCTGAAGTCATCGAAGCGATGGGGCAGCCGATGCTCCCGCATCGAAGTGCTGAGATGGTGGAAGTATTTAACGGCGTGCTGTCCGGCTTGAAAACGCTCTTCAACACCGAGCACGATGTCTTCGTCATCGCCAGCACCGGCTCGGCAGGTTGGGAAGTTTCAATCGTCAATTGCCTGGCGCCAGGCGACAAAGTGCTAGCAGGTGTCAATGGCAATTTCGGCGTGCGATTCGTCGACGTTGCTCGTCACTTTGGGATTGATGTCGTGCCTCTTGAGGTGGAGTGGGGCCAGCCGATTACCGGCGACGCCGTTCGCGAGGCATTGAAGCAGCATCCTGATGTCAAGGCCGTCCAGGTCGTCCACAATGAGACTTCTACTGGTGTCCTCAACCCCATGCACGAGATCGGCGCGGCCGTTCGTGAGCACGGCGCACTCTTCTTTGTCGATTCGGTCTCTGGTGCAGCTGGTGCTCCGGTCGAGATGGATGACTGGCCAGCTGACATCGTCTTTACAGGATCCCAAAAGGCGCTGATGTGCCCACCCGGGCTGTCAATCATCGGCGTCAGCGATCGCGTTTGGCAGTACACCAAGGACGCCCCAATTCCACGCTTCATGTTCGATCTGGAGCGCATTCGAGCTGCAGCCAGGGCCGGCAGCACGCCGAGCACCGCACCGGTGGGTCTGATCTTCGGACTGAAGGCGGCGCTGGACAAGATCGAGGCTGAGGGTCTGGATGCTCTCTACGCGCGTCATCAGCGGCTGGGCGAGTACACCCGCGCCCAACTGCGCAAGCTCGGGCTTGAACCAATTGCCGAGCCCGACTATGCATCACCCACCGTGACCGTCGCCCGCGTGCCAGAAGGCACGACATCCGGCGCGATGCAGAAGGCGCTGCACGATCGACACGGGATCTTTATTGCGACCGGTCAAGGACACATCCAGGACAGCGTCATTCGGATCGGGCACATGGGCTGGACTGAAGAGGAAGAGCTCCGCCGGACGTTCGAGGCACTCGAGGATGTTCTGGAGCATGTGCCGCTGATGGCGGACTAAGCCTGAAAATCGGTTGTAATCCGGTACCCCAACGCGTTGGCTGAGAGAGTGATGGGTGTTATCATTCTCCGATGGAGCCTGCCTGCTAGATGTAGGTTGCTCGGCGTCCCGTGCGTTGGGACGTCCGGATTCGATATGTATGACAATTTCCGAGGAGATCACGGCTTGGGGTATCGCACCCTGGCGATCCTCGAAGGAGAGTAGACGTTGGAGAACACTTCAGACGTAAATCAGGCCGGGCGCGCGCTGTTTGAGCAGATGCTCGACGATCCGAACCACGGGTTCCGCGCACCGCAATTCGGAGACGTGATCGACGGTACGATCATGCAGAAGAGCCGTGACGAGCTGCTGGTCGATGTCGGCGCGAAGTCTGAAGGCATTATCACTGCACGAGAGTTCTCATCGCTCACCGATGACGAGTTTGCCGAGCTCAAGGAAGGTGACAAGATTCTCGTCTTCGTCACCCAGCCAGAGGCGAACGAGGGCGTTATCGGCCTCTCGATCGACCGTGCACGGCAAGAGAAGAGCTGGCGCGAACTTCAGCAGAAGTATGAAGACAATGATCTGCTGGAGGCCGAGGTCGTCAACTACAACAAGGGCGGCCTACTGGTGAATCTCAGTGGCGTGCGTGGCTTCGTACCCGCGTCACAAGTGATCGAGATCACGACCGGTGATGAAGCTCAGAAGCAGGCCGAGATGGCACGGCTCGTCGGGCGCACCTTGCAACTCAAGATCATTGAAATTAATCGCAATCGCAATCGGCTGATTCTCTCCGAGCGACAGGCTCTGCAGGAGCGTCGCGACGAGATGAAGGAGAAGCTGATCGAGGAGCTGACCGAGGGTGAGATTCGACGTGGTCGCGTCTCCAGCATCTGTGACTTCGGCGCGTTCGTCGATGTTGGTGGTGCTGACGGACTCGTTCACCTCTCCGAGCTCTCCTGGAGCCGGGTGAAGCACCCGAGTGAGGTGCTGAACGTTGGTGATGAAGTTGACGTCTACGTCCTTGGAATCAACGCCGACGAGCGAAAGATCGCGCTCTCAATCAAGCGCACCCAACCGGAACCATGGACCTGGGTGGCGACCAAGTATGACGCCGAGCAGTTGGTCATGGGCACGGTGACGCAGCTTGCCAACTTCGGTGCGTTCGCGCGCATTGAGGACGGGATCGAGGGGCTGATCCATGTATCCGAGCTGGCGGAGGAGCGCGTAGAGCATCCGCGCCAGGTCGTGCATGAGGGCCAGGATCTCGTGCTCCGCATCATTCGAATTGATCCCGCACGGAGGCGCATGGGTCTCAGCTTGCGACGCGCCGTAACGGCGACAGACGAAGAAGTCGAGCAAGCTCTTGGACCCGAAGCAGTACAATTGAAGAACGAACTCGCGGCCATCGAACTCACCCCAGAGCCATCGTCTGAGACCGAAGATCGATATGAAGATGATGGTGAAGATGGTGAGGTCGCTGCCGAGGATTCGACAGAGTCGCAGGTGGATGAGCCCTCAGCCGAAGTCGAGACCGACGAAGTCGAGGAGACAACGGCACTCGGCGCAGCGTTCGACCAGGCAGTAGCTGAAGCCGAAAGCGCAGCCGAAGAAGCTGAAAGCGCGGCCGCGGAAGAAGTCGCTGAGACTGAAGCAGAAGCTGAAGAAGTCGAAGCGGAACCTGAAGAGGTCGACGCTGAGGCCGAAGAAGAGACTGAGGCGCCAGAAGCTGAGGCGGCCGCGACAGAAGAACCAACCGAAGCGAGCAACGACGAGAGCGAAGAGACAGGGGACCCATCGGAGGAGGACGAGCAACCGTCAGCCTAGCGAGGACCGACCAGCCGAGACGCTCTCGCCACGAGAACAACGAGACATCCCGTTCGTACCGGGGTTGGAAACAGCCCGGGAACCTGCTCGCTGAAGGGGACGCATGAGGGGAACATTTCTCCCCGAAAAGCGTTCAAGCGAGTAGGAGACGAACGGGATTCGTTTTACGTTACGACAGTACGAAAAGCCGGTCGTCTGTGGCACACTGACAGTGTACATACAGGACATCGACCGCTGGAGAGTCAAATATGGCGGACAAGTTTGAAAAGTTCACCGAACGCGCCCGCAAGGTCCTAACTTTGGCCCAGGAGGAAGCCCAGCGCTTCAACCACAACTACATTGGGACCGAGCATTTGCTTCTCGGATTGGTGCGTGAGGGCGACGGTGTCGCGGCTCACGTCCTGAGCAACATGGGCGTCCAGTTGCCGAAGGTTCGTTCGGCAGTCGAGTTCATCATCGGCCGCGGTGATAGCGGTGTGACCGGCGAAATCGGTCTCACGCCACGCGCAAAAAAGGTTATCGAGCTGGCCGTCGATGAAGCCCGTAGACTGAACCACCACTACATTGGCACAGAGCATCTCCTGCTCGGACTTGTGCGAGAGGGCGAAGGCATTGCAGCCGGTGTCCTTGAGAGTCTGGGCGTGAATCTTGAGAAGGTTCGCGCACAGGTGATGCAGGTGGTGAGTCAGAATCAGGGCTATCAGCAGTCCAAGCAGCAAGCGAAGACTCCCTATCTCGACGCACTTGGGTTTGATCTGACCGAAGCAGCGAGACAGGACAAGCTTGACCCGATCGTCGGACGAACCGCCGAGATCGAGCGTGTCATGCAGATCCTCTCGCGACGCACCAAGAACAATCCTGCGTTGATTGGCGAGCCAGGCGTCGGCAAGACAGCCATCGTCGAGGGGCTCGCTCAGCGCATCATCAACCGTGACGTGCCAGAGCCGCTGCTCGGCAAGCGACTCGTGGCGCTCGATATCGGCGCGCTCGTTGCCGGCACGAAGTATCGTGGTGAATTCGAGGAGCGCCTGAAGACCATCGTGGGCGAGG
>CAYNTE010000110.1:6210-9827 GCA_964399615.1 uncultured Thermomicrobiales bacterium | reverse complement strand
CCCTCGCGCACATAGAGCAGCCCCACACCTTTTGGAGCGTAGAACTTGTGGGCACTCAGCGAGAGCATGTCAATGCCGAGCTCCTGGGTATCGAGCGAGAGTGCGCCAGCGGCCTGAACGGCATCGGTATGGAATGGAATATTGTGGCGGTGTGCCAGGGCTGCGATCTCGCCGACAGGCTGGATCGAGCCGACCTCGTTGTTGGCGTACATGATGGAGATCAGACAGGTATTGGGTTGAATGGCTCGCTCGATATCGGCGACATCGACGATCCCGTCACCTCCGACCGGCAGGAAAGTGCATTCGACGCCGTGACGCTGCAGCGACTCGGCGGCGTGCAGCACGGCGTGGTGCTCGATGGCCGTCGTGATGATGTGGGGGGTTGTGGCCGGGTCATCGAGAAGTCGCTGTCCGACGATGCCGCGGATGGCGAGGTTATCGGATTCTGTAGCGCCGCTGGTGAAGACGATCTCGCGAGCATGGCAGTTGAGGGCTTTGGCGATCGTGCCTCGTGCCCAGTCGACACCGGCTCTGGCCTGCCGTCCGAGTGTATGCAAGCTGCTGGGGTTGCCGTAAGCGTTGGTGAGGTAGGGTAGCATCGATTCAAGGACGGCGGGATCTACAGGAGTAGTCGCAGCATGGTCGAGGTAGATGACATCTTCAAACGATGGACCTCCCAGACCATTGGGCTGTTCATTCATCAGGCGTTACTTGTCTATTGTCTGCGTTATCAAGCTGACGTTGGAGACACGGGTTCGCCGTGGCTGGCTGGCATGCGTGCCGCGCGACGTTGCCGGCCTTCCTCCAATAAATCGGCCAGTGTTGTCGAATCGAGCACGGTCGAGATGCTATCCCGGACCTTGAGCCAGGCTAACCGGGTGACACAGCCATCGATCAATGGGCAGAGTTCTTCCGGCTCTTCCTCCGAAACACAATCCATCGGCGCGACGGGTCCTTCGAGCACGCGGTAGACATCGCCTATCGCGATCTCGCCCGGGTCTCGCGCAAGCTCATATCCACCGTGGGCGCCACGCTTGGATACGACCAGGCCAGCTTTGCGAAGGGGACCGATGAGTTGTTCAAGGTAGGCTGGAGGCACCGACGACGCCTGTGCCACGGCGGCCAGGGATGTCGGTCCCGAGCCAAAGTGCCGTGAGAGCTCCACCATCGCTCGCATGCCGTATTCACCTCGGGTGGACACTTTCACGATGTGACTCCTCCCATATTCGCGTGCCGCGCTGTTGAACGATTACCAGTGATACATCGAGTTTCGCTCGGCGCGCTTCATGACGCGGAGATCCGGCGCAGATATCTTCAGCGTTGTTACGCCGGTATGAGTGTAAGTATACCCGGTTTGTCGACCAAATGAGTCGGAATTCACTGCTTCGCAACTATGCGAGACGTAAGCGTTTGAGGATCTTGCGTAAGAACGTGCCTAATTCCGCTGGACTCCCGTGCCAGTGCCGCACACCGATCGTGTCGTAGACGTGCGCCAGACGCTCGCCAGTGAAAATTCCGCGATAGTAGCCGCTATCTACGACCGGAACAGCTGAACGCTGACTTTCCGAGAGCAGGTTGTGGACGTCGAAGATCGAGTCATCGACTTCGACTGAGTAGAACTGGCGGTCCATGATGTCGCGGACGGTCAATTCGTGGTGGTGGCCGTTGAGGTGACGCAGTACATCCCGGCGCCAGAGCATTCCAACGACACGCCCATCCTCGGTGACGACGAGATCGCGTGGACCACCGCGCGTGGCGTAGGCCAGCGTGGATTGCGGGCTGATGCCGCCAGTATCCCACAGCGCGAACTGTCCGACCGGCAGCAAGCGCAAACGCGATTCAATGGTGACGTAGCGCGACTCGAAGTGGGCGTAGGCCAGGATGAATATAGTGATCAGCAAGAGCTGGTAACTCTGGGTCACGATCCCGATGATTGCAATAGCCATTGCGATGGCCTGGCCGACGGAGACGGCGATCTGTGTGGCACGAAGGTGGCCAAACTTCCGGGAGAGCTGGGCGCGCAGCACACGGCCGCCATCCATCGGAAACGCGGGGATCAGGTTGAAGGCCGCGAGAACAAGATTGGCGATCCAGATATAAATCGTGAATTCAGCCGCTGAGAGCCGGTCTGGATAGATCAGATAGCCGAGAGCTTCGCCGAGGCTGGTGACGAAGATGATGCTGAGGACGATTGGTGTCAGCGCGCCGGCAATCAGGAGATTCATCAGCGGGCCAGCGACGGCTACGACGGTCTCGAGGCGTGGCGTCAGCGTCTGATGGTTGATCCGCGCGACACCACCGATTGGAAGGAGCGTGATGTCCTTCACTTCCAGCTCGTGTCGGGTGGCGACGATGGCGTGCGCAAGCTCGTGCGCCAAAACGCAGAGAAAGACGCCGAGCAGCACGAGGATGCCGAAGATGACGCCCCGCAGGCCCGCGCCAGCCACGACACTCCATTGATAGATTCCCCAGACGAAGATCAGGCTAAAAGTCGGATGAACCTTGATATCTACGCCGGAGATCGTTCCGATGCGAAACGACTTGCTGAGCATATCCCTAGTACCCACACCACCAGTGAATGCTTCTGCGTTATCCTGATCATAGTTTACCTGCCAGCTGTAGTTAGCGGGGTGAGGCGGCGAGCAAGACGCATCGGGTAATGATGTGCGACGAGACGCGAGAGGGCGGTCTATGGAGCATGTGTTGGAGGCCGGGCAGTACGATCGTGCGACGATCGAGGAGATCCTGAAATCAGCCGCGCAGATGAGCGATGTGGTGGCGGCACACGGTGACCAGCGATTGAACGGCGCGATCATGGCGACGCTCTTCTATGAGCCAAGCACCCGCACCAGGTTGAGCTTTGAATCGGCGATGTACCGGCTCGGCGGGCAAGTGATCTCGTCCGAGATGGCCGCCCAGACCTCCTCAGCCGCGAAGGGCGAGTCCATCGAGGATACGACGCGCATCGTTGAGTCGTACGCTGACCTGATCGTCATTCGTCATCCAGTTGCCGGCGCAGCAAGGAAAGCGGCGTCCGTCTCGTCGATACCGATCATTAATGCGGGCGACGGCCCGAATGAGCACCCAACACAATCCTTGATCGATCTCTTTACCATCTCGCAAGAACTGGGTCGCATCGACGATCTCACGATCGCCCTGGTTGGGGATCTTCGGTACGGACGAGCGCCGAGATCGCTGGCAACGCTGCTGACGCGCTGCACCAACATCACGCTGATCCTGGTCTCGCCGCCGCCGCTGAGAATGGCGGATGATGTGATCGAGCGGCTCGATGCAGCTGGGGTCAACTACGTCGTCAGCGACGATCTCGCGTCAGTCTTTGCGGCCGATGTCGTCTATATGACGCGCATTCAGAAGGAGCGCTTCCCCGACGAGGCGAGCTACGAGGCCGTCAAAGATACCTACACGCTTGGGATGCCGGAGCTGCAGCGGATCGGGGACAGCTCGATACTGATGCACCCGCTGCCACGCGTGACGGAAGTCTCGCCCGATGTCGACGCCGACCGGCGCGCGGCCTACTTCCGGCAAGCGCGCAACGGCGTATATGTTCGGATGGCGTTGATCGATCGCCTGCTTGCCGGACGCATCAGCTAGGCCTG
>CAYNTE010000110.1:0-6110 GCA_964399615.1 uncultured Thermomicrobiales bacterium | reverse complement strand
TGGTGCGTGGTAGACTCCCGTCAGAGGGGAGTACGTACACGTGCCACGTCCGATCAAGATCTTGTGCTGGCTTGGGTTGGTAGTCAATCTCTGGTTACTGCTGGGGCTGCTGGTCATTCATCAGAACGTTGGCGATATGCCGCTGATGTCCGCGCAGCCGTTGCTTGCCGCGGCGCTCATGGTGCTGGCGCCTGCGACAGTCTTTATCCCGATCGCCAGCCGCTTTCGCGCGCCATTCTATGATCTTGAGTCGACGCTGGGCTGGGCTATTCTGCTCTTTGTGGTGACGTTCATCCGGCCGGACGATCCGATCCAGCGTGGGCAATTTCTGCTGCTCTTGCTGCCCTTGATCGTCGTGATGGGCTCGCTCTTCACTCTGGTCGCATTTGCTTTCGGGCGGCGCTTCAGTGGTGGGCGGCGCGTGGCTGGTGAATACGTGCGAGCGCGACGCGAAGGTTACTTGGCGTCAATCGCCATCGCTTTTTTGGTGGTCTTCCACTCCCTCGGCATCCTCGGACCGTTCAACGCCTTGCTGGCAGTGACGACGGTGGGGCTTGCCGAAGCGTTGCTGTTGTTGCGCGGCACTGGCGAACTCGGCGAGACGGCTGGGTAGCTGGCAAGAAACTCCTCGATCACCGGTCCCAGCAAGTCGAAGTCCTTGAGGAACGCGTCATGTCCATGCGGCGTCTCGAGTTCGACATATTGTGCTGAACCGCCCGTTTGCCGGACGATGCCTGCGCTGGCGTCGACGTGCTCGGGTGGGAAGAGCAGATCGCTGCTGATGCCGATGAAGAGGCACTCGGCGCGGATCCGAGAAGCTGCGGTCAGTAACCCATCTCGATCTCTTCCAATATCATGCGAGTCCATCGCTCGGGTGAGATAGAGATAACTGTTGGCATCGAAGCGCGAGGCCAGCTTGTCTCCCTGATATTGCAAATAGCCCTCGACATCGTAGCGACCGTGGAATTCCGGCCAGGCATCGTAGCGAGCTGGCTGACGATGAAAGCGGGCCGTCATTAACTGATCGCACTGGTAGGTGATCATGCCGAGCATGCGAGCGATTGCCAACCCTTCGTGCGGGCCAGCGTCTGGCTTGTAATTTCCACCACGCCAGGCAGGGTCGAGCATGATCGCACGCCGCTGCACTTCATTGAACGCGATTCCTTGATCGTGAAATCGGTTGGATGCTGCGATAACGACGGCGCGTCGCACCAGATCGGGAGCGAGCAATGGCGCCTCGATCGCCTCCATGCCACCGACCGATCCACCGATGACCGCCGCAAGTTCGAGAACGCCGAGCTTGCGAGCGAGATCAAGCTGCGTGCGGGTCATGTCGCGGATAGTGAGTTTCGGGAAGCGTGTGTTGTAGGGCTTGCCGTCGGGCGCGGTGGAGGCAGGACCAGTGCTGCCATAACACGAGCCCGGAGCGTTGGCGCAGATGACGAAGAAGCGGTCGGTGTCGATTGCGCGGCCCGGTCCGACGATCGGTTCCCACCAGCCTGCACCATCGCCCTCAATTTCCGGATGGCTGGCGACGTGGCTATCGCCGGTCAGGGCGTGGAAGATCAGGATTGCGTTGTCACGGGCAGTGTTGAGTGTCCCCCAGGTTTCATAGGCGAGGTCGAGCTGCTCCAGGCGGTCGCCACCCTCAGTCACGAACGGTGAATCAGGAGTGGCGACGGTAGTGAAGCGGATAGTCGTGTGGCGTTCACGTGGAAACGATGACATAAAAAACTCCTCATTCCGCGATTGCCCGCAGCATTGCGCTGATAGGTTTCGCACTTCGAGCCTGGTGCCCAAAGCTCTGCAACACAGCGGCGAATAAAATCGCTCCGATTCCCTGCGCTGCAGAGGTAATGAGGAATCCACCAATCGATTGCGGTGGAATTCCGCTGTTGCTCATCTCGCGAAGAAAGCTCCTCGCCGGAGTTGGCACCGTACTCAGTTGGCGAGCCGGTTGCCGGGCTTCACAGGGCCGTATCCCTCCACCACTCTGGATAAGCACAGGGAGAAAAGATCAATTGTTGGTTGGCATGCTAACAGCCGCTCAGCGCGCTTGTCAACTGGGAAATGCCCAAGATTTGGTGTCGGGAGTCGAGACGGGGTAGGGCAGCCTTCACCCCGCACTTCTCATAGGAGAGCGAGACGTGAGGGAGAGAGGACGCAACTGGCTCGCTGCGAGATGGCTCTCACGTTACTGATTAGTAGCCGACCTCGACGACGGGGATGGCGCTGCCTTTGCCGGGCTCCTCTTTTGGATCGAAGAGATCGAGCTCTTCATTGAAAAGACTGACGACGTCGATCGGCCAGTCCAGCCCACTGAGGTTCGCCAGCGTTGCTACGCCGATCGGCGTCCCACCAAGCTTGGTGATGGTCTGGGCGAAGGTCTGCATCGTGCCGCCGGTCAGCAGGAAGTTGTCAACGATGAGCACCCTGCGGCCGTCGATCGACTCTGGTCCCGGGGTGAAGAGAAATTCTCCGTCTTCCTGGCGCGCATAGATCACCGTCCGGCGAGGATCGAGAAAATACCCGATCCACTGGGCAAGCCCGGCTCCCCAGATCGACGGGGTCGCGATGATATCCACACGCGTGAGGAAGAAGCGCTTGGCCAGCGCGTATCCCAGCCTGCTTGCCAAATGGGTGTCGGAGAGCGCGCGGTCACGATCGAGCAACCGCAGTGAGTGAATGCCAGAGCGATAGGCAAAATGCCCGTCGAGCAATAAGCCCGCTTCCTCTAGCTCACGAACGAGTCCTGTCTGGTGGACTTCGTTGATCATCGCCGACCTGCCCCTCTTCACTTGTTATGTACGCAATTATCGGACCAAGTATAACGGAGGATCGGGCTGGTTGAGTAAACGAGAACGCCGCCAGAAGGGGATCCCCTTCTGGCGGCGCTGCATTCGAGGCGAATGTTTGCCTTACGGCTTCTCGATTGGCACGCGCAGAATATTGCCCCACTCAGTCCACGAGCCGTCGTAATTGCTGACGCTCGGATAGCCCAGCAGCTCGTGAAGCACAAACCATGTGTGGCTCGATCGCTCGCCGATGCGACAGTAGACGATCACGTCTTCTTCGGGGACGATGCCCTTGCTCTGATACAGCTCGCGCAGCTCTTCGGCGCTCTTGAACGTGCCGTCCTCGGCCACCGCCTGGGCCCATGGAATATTTTGGGCTGTCGGGACATGTCCGCCGCGCAGCACACCCTCCTGCGGATAATCGGCCATGTGCGTGACTTCGCCGCTGAATTCGCCGGGAGAGCGGACATCGACCAGGGGCTTGGCCTCACCGACCTTCTCCATGCCCTTGTAGCCGATGTGCTCCAGAACATCCGGCAGGAATGAGCGGAACTCCGGGCGTCGCTTGGCGCCGGAGTAGGTCTTCGGGGTGATCTCGGGAACCTCTCGGGTCATCTCACGCCCTTCGGCCTCCCACTTGCCGCGCCCGCCATCCATCACCTTGACATTGTCGAAGCCCATGTAGCGGAAGAACCAGTAGGCGTAGGTGGCCCACCAATTGTTCTTGTCGCCGTAGAAGACCACCAGCGTATCCTCGTCGATTCCCTTCTCACTCAGAAGTGCGTTGAACGCGTCCTCGTCGATGAAATCCCGCACCACCTGGTCTTGCAGCTCGGTTGTCCAGTCAATCTTGATGGCGCCTGGGATGTGGCCGACTTCGTAGAGGAGGATATCTTCGTCAGATTCGACCAGTTGCACGTTTGGATCGAGCTTGTGCTCGTCAACCCAATCGGTGGTTACCAGCACATCTGGATTCGCATAACCCTTATCGTTACTCACGCCCGCTCCCTTTCATTCAGGCCCAGCCGCTTTGCTGGGCTCTGGCGCGACAGTGCTGTGAACGCCTGGCCATCCGGGGCCGTTCAGCCCACCAACGTCAGCGACTGAACATCGACTCTTACGCTGCGTGTGGTGGCAGTAGGCTGGATGGCGTCAAGCTTGTTCAATCCCGAGTATATTGGTATGATTTGGGGCATGTCAATAGCAGTCATTGCCAGGTGGGAATGATTCTTACTTATGGCCCAAGCTCCGAAACAGTCCAACTATTCCATTACTCCTGCGGACTATCCACGAGGAGTCCGTATGACGCCCCAGCGTGTGGCGGTGCTCGAAGCGGTCATGGGTTCTGATGGACACCTGACAGCCGCCGAGATCAACGAGATCGTGCGGGAGCAACACCCAACGATCTCGTTTGGCACGGTCTATCGCACGCTGCACTTGCTGGCCGAGCATGGGGTAATTCTGGAATTTCCATTTGGTGACGAAGCGAGCCGCTTTGACGCCAGGACCGATGAGCACGACCATGTCCGCTGTGTTGTGTGTGGCGAGCTCGCCGATGTGGAGGTTCCACAGGCCATCCTCGCCCACCAGATCGCAGCGGAGCGCAGTGGCTACCAAATAGAGTCCCATCAAACGATCTTTATGGGAGTATGCCCGAGCTGTCAGCGAGAACGTGCCGGGCAACCCAGGAGATCGTAAGCGTTGCCGTAGCTGTCCCGGTGTGACCAGGGTTGGCTGTGGTGAGCGAGAGGCGTCCGGAGGCGAGTGTCTTCGGGCATTGGAAAGAGAACTGTGGAGGCAGTTGCGAAGATATGAACAGCGAACCCCTGCTGGTAATTGAGAACCTGCACGCTGGCATCGAGGGCAATGAGATCTTGCGCGGTGTCGATCTGACAGTGAACCGCGGCGAGATTCACGCCATGATGGGTCCGAATGGCTCCGGCAAGAGTACACTTGCCTACGTCGTCTCTGGACATCCCAACTATGAGGTCTATGAAGGTCGCGTCTCCTACAAGGGCGAGAACGTTCTTGAGCTCGGCCCAGACGAACGCGCCCAGCTCGGGCTCTTCCTGGCCTTCCAGTATCCAACGGCCATCCCCGGTGTCACGATGGCGAACTTCCTGCGCGTTGCCGCGAACTCGGTCCGCCAGGCTCGCGCCGATGCCGGTCTCGATGTCGCTCCCTATTCCCCGCGCGAGTTCCGCCGGGCACTTCGCGAGCGCATGAAGCAGCTCAATATTGACGAGACGATCGCCACACGATACTTGAATGATGGATTCTCCGGTGGCGAAAAGAAGCGTGCCGAGATCCTGCAGATGGCGATGATCGAACCCGAGATGTGCATCATGGACGAGACCGACTCAGGTCTTGATATTGACGCGCTGCGAGTCGTAGCTGACGGTGTGAATTCCCTCTTCGAAGATTCCATGGGCATGCTCCTGATCACGCACTACCAGCGCATGCTCAACTACATCACCCCGCACTTCGTGCACGTGATGATGGACGGCAAGATCGTCCGCTCTGGCGGCATCGAAGTTGCCTCAGAGCTCGAAGAGCAGGGCTACGACTGGCTGAAGGAAGAAGAGGCGGTCGCGGCGGGCTAACACGATCCCTCCCGAACGTCCCTCGATTCGTAACGCCGAAAGGAAGCGCTACGTGGCTACAACAGACCCGACCAAGAGAGAGCTACGCTTCGAGCCGGCCCAGACTGTCGAAGTCGGAGACTACCAGTATGGGTTCCACGATACTGAGGACTACTTCTACAAGTCTGAGAAAGGCTTGAGCGAAGAAGTCGTCCGCACCATCTCGAAGATGAAGGACGAGCCCGAGTGGATGCTCGAGTTTCGGTTGAAGGCACTCGATTATTTCTGGAAGCGCCCGATGCCGACCTGGGGTGGCGATCTCTCGACGATTAACTTCGAAGAGATCTACTACTACATCCGCCCGGCCGAGAAGCAGGGCAAGACCTGGGACGAAGTTCCCGCCTACATTAAGGAAACGTTCGACAAGCTCGGCATTCCAGAAGCTGAGAAAAAGTATCTCGCCGGTGTCGGCGCGCAATACGAATCTGAGGTCGTCTATCACTCACTGCGCGAAGACCTGAAGGAGATGGGTGTCGTCTTCCTCGACATGGACTCCGGGCTGCGAGAGTATCCCGAGCTAGTCAAGGAATACTTCGGCACGATCATTCCAGCCAACGACAACAAGTTCGCGGCGCTCAACTCGGCCGTCTGGTCCGGTGGATCGTTCGTCTACGTTCCATCTGGTGTCAAGGTCGAAGTGCCGCTGCAGGCCTATTTCCGCATCAACGCCGAG
>CAYNTE010000109.1:5135-9933 GCA_964399615.1 uncultured Thermomicrobiales bacterium | reverse complement strand
CGAGATCACCTCGCGGCAGTACGGCCGTAATGCCGTGATGGGCAGTCTTGAGCCTGAGACCGAGCACGTACCGCTGGAGATTGGCCTGCTGCTCGAAGTCGTGGCCCCGACGCAGGAGCTTGCCAGTGCGATCTGCATGTATCTGCGTGGCAGTGTCCAGCACGCCTATTACCCAGGCATCCTGGCAACGGCGGGCAACCTGGCCTACCCATTCTCGCCCTTCACCGTGCCCTGTGGCCCAGCCTACCGCTTCAACATCGAGCACCTGCTCCCCGTCGCCGACCCCCTCGAATGCTTCCCCATCTCCACCGAGACCGTCGGCCGAGTGCTCACCAACGTCCGCTAACCCCACTCTCTCACGCCAAGAGCCCGAGACCACCAAGGTCTCGGGCTCTTTTTCTGCCTGACTAATCGCTAATTGATCTTGAGGCGTGGATCCAACGCATCGCGCAGGCCATCGCCGACGAGATTAGCGGCCATGACGGTGACCGTGATGGCAATGCCAGGGAAGGTCATGATCCACCAGGCTTGCCGCATGTACTGCCGGCCTTGGCTCAGAATGGCTCCCCACTCCGCTGTCGGCGGCTGTGCGCCGAGCCCGAGGAAGCTGAGCGACGCGCCGACGAGAATTGCACTAGCCACCCCGAGCGTCGCCAGGACAAGGATCGGCGTCGTCACGTTGACAAAGATATGGCGCGTCATCAGTCGGATATTGCCGCAGCCGATTGATCTGGCGGCCTCGACATATGGCATCTCTTTGACTTGCAGCACACTCGATCTCACCAGCCGGGCAAACTGCGGGATCCAGGCAATCCCGACCGCGATCATCGCATTGAAGAGTCCAACACCCAGAATCGCCGTGATCGCCAGCGCCAGCAGGATGCCGGGGAACGCCATCAGCGCATCGATGCCGCGCATGATAATGTTGTCGGTGACTCCCCCATAGGTCCCAGCGATCAGTCCAATGGCTGTGCCAGCTATCGACCCGATGAGCACGGCTACCAGGCCCATTTGGAGGGAAATCCGACCGCCGTAGAGCACGCGGCTGAAGATGTCGCGACCGATGTGGTCGGTTCCCATTAAGTGATCCCAACTTGGCGACTGTAAGGCGTCGCGAGAAGTCTCGATGGGATCGTATGGAGCGATAACTGGAGCGAATAGAGCCAGGAAGACGAGAATCGCGATGACGATCAGCCCAGCTACAGCCAGCCGGTGGCGCATCAACCGCCGAAGCGTCTCCAGCCGGCGAGATCGACGCGGTGCCGCCAGCACAATGGTCTCAGTGCTTTCAGATTCGACCGTTGAAGTTGCCCGTACTTCGCTTGGTTCCATCTCGTCCAGCTACCTTCGCTAGTTTCGGATTCTCGGGTCGATTAGTGCGTAGGAGATGTCGGTCAGCAGATTAACGAGCAGATAGGCGATTGCGGTCAGCAGGATGAACCCTTGGACCAGCGGGAAGTCCTTGCTCAGGATGCCCTCGATGATCGCCCTCCCGATGCCGGGCCGGGCAAAGACTGTTTCGACCACGACCGTGCCACCGAGCAGGTAGCCGAAATTGAGCCCGAGAATCGTGACTGTCGGAATCATTGCATTGCGCAGCGCGTGTACCATGATGACGGCATTCTCGTTGAGCCCCTTGGCTCTGGCTGTCTTGATGTGATCCTCTTGCAGGACTTCAATCATGCTGGCGCGGACGAGGCGAGCGAGTAACGCCGCCTGCTGGACGGCCAGCACAGCTGCGGGCAGGATCAATCGCTTGAAGCCCTCGCCGCCCGTCGCTGGCACCCAGTTCAGCCGGATTGCGAAGATGTAAATCAATAAGAGTGCTAGCCAGAAGCCTGGCATCGAGACGCCGAGGAAACTGAAAGCCATCGAGAGATAATCTGTCGCTTGGTGCTGACGGATCGCTGCGATGACCCCAAGTGGCACACCGATCAGAATTGATAGAGCCACAGCGCTGGCCGCCAGCTGCAGTGTCTTGGGGAACAGCTCTCGATACGTATCGAAGACCGGCTGCCGGGTACGGATCGAGGTCGTCTCACCGGTCACCATCCCCTGAACAAAGGACACGTATTGCACCGGCAGCGGATCCTTCAGCCCCAGCTCCTTGCGGATCTCTTCCATCCGCTCGGCCGAGGCTCCCGATTCGCTGAACATCGCTTCGACCGGATCACCTGGGATGAGGTGCACCATCATAAAGATCATCACAGAAACGATGATCAGGACCGGGATCATCATCAACAGCCGGGTATACAGGAAGCGCGCCATACCTACCTCGCTACTTCCAGATCACTAGTCGATCCGCTGCCGTCGTACTATTCCTCGACAAACGCGTCGAGAAGCCAGATATACGACCGAAAATCGAGCTTCACACCTTCGTATTTGCTCTCTCGTGCGTTGCGGCTGGTGTTCTCGTAGAGTGCTACGATATAGGCCTCGTCCATGATCAGCTTCTGAATATCTTCGTAGATCGAAGCCCGCTCGTCAGTGTCGAGAGTTTGCTCACCCTTCTCCATCAATTCATCGAGCTCCGGATTGTCGACTTTGAAAACGTTCAGACCAGCTTCGATGTTCTCACTGTGAAAGATATTGGCAAGAATCACCGGATCACTACTGATCCACGAGTTGTAGACAACGTTCGCTTCATCGTTACGGATCGCCTCGGTCACGGCCGACGACGCCAGCTTTTGGATCTGGACGTCGATGCCCGCCTGACGCATGTGCGATTGCAGTAGTTCCGAGAACGCGTCCGTCGCATCGCTCGCAGCCCAGATGACCGTTAGCGGTTGGCCGTCCTTCTCGTAGATGTCGTTCGACCCCATCGTCCAACCGGCCTCTTCCAGAACCCGGGCTGCCTCGTCGAGATCGAACGGGTAATATTCCTCGACCACCTCGGAGTAGTAAGGAGTGACGCTTGAGAGTGGCCCGCTTGCTGGGATCGTCGTGCCGAAGAGTGCGATGTCAATCAATGTCTGCTGATCGAGCGCGTAGTTCATCGCTTGACGCACAGCCACATCATCGGTCGGTGCCATGGCCGTGTTGACCTCTAGCACGCCTGGAAGGCCTGGCTTGGATTCGGATGTCACGGTGTAGTCATCGTTGCTCTGAAGATCGGCGAAGGAACTCTCCGGCACCATCTCGATCATCTGCACGTCGCCCGCCTCAAGTGCCGCCAGCCGGGTCGCGTGGTCGGTGAAGAATCTGAACGTGACCGATTCGAGATGTGCAGGCCCAGGGTTCTCAAATACCGGCGAGCCCCAGGTGTAATCCTCATTGCGCACCAGCGTGATGTGGTCCTTGTCGACCCACTCTGAGAACTTCATGAATCCTGTACCGACGGGATTCCTGCCGAACGCCTGAGGATCGGCTTCAACCGCCGTTGGTGAAGGAATCCCAAGGAAGGCCTGACTCAGGCCGTCGAGGAACGGTGCAAACGGAGCGCTCATCGTGATCTTGATATTGGTGTCATCGACGACCTCGGTGCTCTCGTAGGGGCCGATCAAATTGGCAGCGAAGCCGGAGAGCGTCTCGGGATCGATAACCCGGTCGAGGAACTTCTGGACAGCCTCGCCATTGAACGGTGTCCCATCGTGGAAGGTCACACCTTCTTTCAACACGAAGCTGTATCCCAAGCCATCCTCAGCAACTTCCCACGACTCAGCCAGACCCGGGTAGAACTCGCCATCCTTGCCACGCCAAACCAGTGGGTCGTAGATGTTCATCATCACAGTGTGTGAGACCGCGTATGGAGTAACTGCAGGGTCGAGATTGTCAGGCTCAAGATTGATGCCGATTGCGATCGTGCCGCCTGCAGTTGGTTCAGCGCCCGAATCCTCTGATCCATCCTCGGACGATCCCTCGTCAGTCGACTCTTTATCAGTCGATGTCGAATCGTCACTGGAGCTCAAATCTTCGGAGCTATCGCCCGACGTATCACCGCTATCGTCGTCATCATCGCCGCCGCAGGCAGCCAAAAGGCCCGTTGTCATTGGGGCAAGCAATCCAACAACTGTGCCCTGCAAGAGCCGGCGACGACTCAACCGGGCAAACAACGGACTTGTATTCAAGAGAAATCGTTCGTCTCGGGACATCGAATCATACCGCCCATTCTCGACGCGCAAGCGGAATTGACTTGCGCTCATTCTCACTCTTCATGTGCAACTAACATCTAACGCTGGTACACACCAATCTATAGTCGCGCACGCTAGCATCAACTTGAATCGGTTGTCAAAGACTCCACGACAGAATCAAACAGGGTTGCCCCATGTTGGGACAGCCCTTTTGATGCTTGAGATTCGGTGTCTTGTGAGGTGTTGAGCAGCACGTCGAAGCCTCCTCGCAAGCCATTGCCGACAATGCGGCGGCGAAGACGGTGATCGTGCTGGCGATGCTGGGCATTAGGCACGCGTTACAATACACAATAGAGGAATATGCTACCAATCTATGTGTACGCAGTTGGGCGGGGATGAAGGCAACCGTGAAGGTTATCAACATCAAAAGTGTCAGATATTTGTTCGTCGCGGCGCTAATAGGAGTTGGGACCATTGTTACGGCTGCGCTTGCCGCTAGTAATGGTGCCGGCTCAGGTCTGCAAGCAGGTGGAGGACGTTTCCTCCAACCAACCGTTGTCGTTGACAGTTCGCCGATGCCGAGCCTGTCATCGCTGACACGTAAGCGGGATCAACAGGTGATCGATATTGCTCTTGCCGATAGCCGAGTGCAGCAAATCCTAGGTGATCGCTTATACAACATAGCGGAGACGATACTCTGGACGGGCTCCGCATCTCGCCTCATGGGT
>CAYNTE010000109.1:0-5035 GCA_964399615.1 uncultured Thermomicrobiales bacterium | reverse complement strand
ATACAACATAGCGGAGACGATACTCTGGACGGGCTCCGCATCTCGCCTCATGGGTGTTGTCGTACGGATATCTCTAGATGAGCCTTCGTCGATAGGTGGCCCATGGCTGGCTCTTTCGTGGTCTTGTGATGACGAACCACTGCCTCCTCCAGAGCGGGTTCCATTTAATGCGACATTTGACGGTGTTACAGGCATAGAGATCTTTGCCAACGTCAATACAGATGAAGTTGACCAGATCCTGCCATTCAGCGACGGCGACTTATCGTTGGTCGGTGAACGGGAATTTACCGGGGCAGAAACGTCGATTACGACTTGCTACGACGATTGACTTGAGGGCGGCAAAGGTTAACGCCCGGGCCGATTGACCCGGGCGTTTGTTCTGATGGCTATTGTATTCGCCTACGTGATGTTCAGCCGTGGGTCCAGATAGTCGCGGAGCCAGTCGCCGACGACGTTGATGGCGAGGACGGTGAGCATGATGGCGATGCCGGGGAAGGTGTAGATCCACCACTGACCGCTGATGATGTAGTCACGTCCAGCTGCGACCATCCCACCCCAAGTCGGGACATCCGGCGGTACGCCGAGGCCGAGGAACGAGAGCGCTGCCTCGGCAAGGATCGTGCTGGCCACGGCGAAGCTGGCGATGACGATGATCGAGGCAGCGGTGTTCGGCAGGATGTGCCGCACCATGATCGATATGTCCCGAGCTCCGATCGCCCTGGCTGCCTCAACAAACTCTGTCTCGCGCCAGGAGAGTACTGAGCCACGCACCACACGCCCATAGGTCACCCAGCCAGAGATACCGAGCGTGATGATGATCTTGTCGAGGCCCTGCCCAAGCACGGCCAGGATGGCGATCGCCAGCAAGATGAACGGCACGGCCAGCTGGATATCGGCAAAGCGCATGATGATGTCATCGACCTTGCCGCCATAGAAGCCGGAGAGCAGCCCCAGGAAGATGCCGATGACACCAGCGATAAACACTGACGCGAACCCAACGATCAGTGAGATGCGTGCGCCATAGAGGATGCGCGTCAGTACATCACGCCCCAATGGGTCGGTGCCGAGCGGGAAATCGCTGCTACCGCCCTCGGCCCACATCGGCGGTCGCTTGCTCTCGATAATCTGGCCAATCCGTGGGTCGTCGCTGGTGAGTACGGGTGCAAAGATCGCAACGAAGATCATGACAAGCAGGATGAAGACGCTCATCGTCGCGAGTTTATTGCTGAACAGGCTCCGCAAGAGCTTCGGCATCCGGCGCTTGCTGGCCTGCTGTCGTCCAAGCTCGGTCAACGCGTCGCGAGTGTCTTGCGCACGACTCGCGCGGAGCGTTGGGCTGGATTCTCGTTCGGTTGGCTGTGCCATGCGGTCTCTCCCCAGTCTCTAGGTGTAGCGTACGCGTGGGTCGATCACGCCGTATAGCAAGTCAACGAGCAGGTTCAGGATGACGAACATCATCGCCAGTACCATGACCGTCCCAACGACCAGCGGGAAATCGCGCTGCTGGATCGCGAGGATGACCATCCGGCCGACGCCCGGCCACGAGAAGACGGTCTCGGTGATGACCGCCCCGCCGAGCAGCACGCCGAACTCCAGGCCGAAGATCGTGACGACTGGAATGAGCGCATTCTTCAATGCGTGGCGGTAGACGACAGCTCGTTCCGTCAAACCCTTGGAACGGGCAGTCTTGATGTAGTCGAGTCCTAGTACCTCCAGCAAGCTGGAGCGCACTAGTCGAGCGTTGCGCGCCAGCGAGAAGGTGCCGAGTGTGACGGTCGGCAGCACCAGGTGCGAGAGGGTGCTGCGTAATCCGCCGTCACCGTCGCCGAAGCTGGGCAGCCACTGTAATTTACCGGCAAAGATCCAGATCAGCATCACCCCGAGGAAGAAGACTGGGAGGGATTGGCCCAGGAGCGCGAACGCCATCGAGAGGTTGTCCCAAACCGAGTTGCGCTTGGTGGCCGAGATGATCCCAACTGGAATCGATATACAGACGGATAAGACGAATGCAGAAACGGCTAACTTCAAGGTTGCGGGAATGCGCTGCACGATCAGGTCGAGCACCGGCTGGCCCTGACGAAGCGAGGTGCCGAAGTCGCCGCGGATTGCGCCAGAGATGAAGTCGAGATATTGAACGTAGACGGGGCGGTCAAATCCGAGCGAATGCCGGAGCTGCTCGATCTGCTCCTTGGTGGCGTCGGGGCTGGCCATCAGGAGCACGGGATCGCCCGATTGAAAGAGGATCACGAAGACCAGTAGCGATACACCGAAGACGACGATGATCGATTGCAGCAGACGGCGGATGATGTATTGGGTCATCGAGGCTGTCCAATCCCCCACATTACGTTAGAGCAAGACGGGCGGGCCAGTCGCACTCAACCGGCCCGCCGGGGGTCCGCTCAGTCGCGACGATCTGTCACGAACTTAGAGGAGAGTTGCCTCGGTCGCGTCGATCGTCTCATCAGCCCGGGCCTCCCATTCGAGGTCCGCGCTGGCGCCATAGAAGTCAACCTGGTGCCACAAGAACACCCATGGGCAGTCATCATAGACGATCTGCTGCAGCTGGTTCATCAGATCTTGGCGCTCATCGGTGTCGATCGAGTTGGTCAACTGATCGAAGAGCTCGTTGTACTCCTGGTTCTCCCAACGTGTCCAGTTCAATGAGTAGTCGGGATGGACGTAGAAGAGTTCGTCCTCACCGGTGAACGATGAACCAAGACCAAGGAAGAAGAGCGGGTCGGGATCGCCCGAAGGCAGCAGCTCGCCCGCATAGAGCGACCACTCCAGCACCTTCAGGTTGATCTTGATGCCGATCTCGGCCCAACCCTGAGCGATGGCCTGCGCCAGCTCAGCGTCCTTGATGTAGCGACCGCTGGGCGCGTCCATCGTGATCTCGGTGCCCTCAGGAATCCCAGCTTCCGCCAGCAGCGCCTTGGCCTTCTCTGGGTCATAGGGATACGGCGAAAGGTCAGGGTTCTGGTGCGGCGGGTTGACCATCGTCACGGCGCGCTCGCCGTAGCCAGCCAGCAGCGCATCCTTGATCGGGTCCCAGTTGATGCCGTAGCTGAGCGCCTGGCGCACACGGACGTCGGTGAATGGTTCCTTGTCGCAGCGGAAGCCGATAAAGATGATACGGCCGCCAGTGACGGTCGAGACACGGGTATTCTCGCCGTTGTTCAGATCTTCAACGAGATCTGGAGCAACGTTGACGACGATATCCGCCTCACCGTTCTGGAGTGCAACGACACGTGCTGAGAGCTCCGGCACTGGCCGGAAGATAACGTTGGCGATCGAGGGCTTCTCGCCCCACCAGTCCTCATTGATCTCGAGCGTGATGTGGTCGTCGCGGACCCACTCAACGAACTTGTATGGGCCGGAGCCAACAGGATTCTGGGCAACGTTCGCCAAATTCTCGGCTGACTCGTCCTCGTAGACGCTCGGTGGCAGCAGTTCGAAGCTGGTCAGCAGGTCAGGGAAGATTGCCACCGGCTTGTTCGTCGTCACCCGGAACGTCAGCTCATCGACGGCCTCGGCGCTGACAAAGCCCGATTGCACAGCGATCGACTGCACCACGCCTTGTTCGCCGATTGTTTCCTTGGCGGCGCGCTCGAAGGTAAAGACCGCGGCTTCGGCGTTGACAGGATCGCCGTTGTGGAAGGTGGCGCCTTCAACGAGCTTGAATTCCCAGACTGTTTCTTCGACGGGCTCCCACGAAGTCACGACACCGGGCAGAATCTCCAGCGTTGCCGGGTCGCGACGGAGCATCATGTCGAAGATGTGCGTGCAGACGTTGAACTCCGGCGTAGAGTTGCGGAAATCCGGGTCGAGTGTGTTGGCATCGACACCCTGCATAATCACGAGCTCACCGCTGGCCTCGGCGGCGCCAGAATCACCACTATCCTCTGCTTCTGTCTCTTCAGCGGCCTCAGTCTCCTCAGCGGCTTCTGTTTCTTCAGCTGCAGCCTCGGTCTCTTCGTCGGCGGCCTCAGTCTCCTCGGCTGCCTCGGTTTCTTCGGCGGCTTCAGTTTCTTCAGCAGCAGCCTCGGTCTGGGTCTCCTCAGCGCCGGAATCACTCTCGGTGCTGGAGCTATCGTCATCGTCGTCATCGTCACCACCGCAGGCGGCGAGGATCACGGAGATCGTTGGAGCGCTCAGACCAAGAGCGACGGCACGCTTTACAAAAGCACGCCGGCCAATGCGGCCCTGCATCACCCCGCTGATCAGCTGATCTAGTTCACGCTTGCTAGGCATCACGGTGCACCCCTCTAAAGTAGGCAGCCAAAAGCCTGTTCCGAGCTCGTTGCCCGGACACCAGTCCTATACATTGAGCATCGTTGCTCTCGAGCGCCGGACAGCAATCACCACGCCGCTGATCCACCGCCAGCAATTGGATAACGTGCCACTTGACCTAGGCGGATGTATCGCCCTCGAATCCCCCGAGTAATCTCGCAGCAACTCCGCCTAGCATACCCGTTTGCGCTTCATCATCCAACCCCAACGACTGAATATCCTCAAGCGCTCCATTGACGTCTCCGATAACATGTGGATAGTCCGTCCCGAAGAGAATCTGCCCTGCTCCAAGTGTCTCGATGGCGCATCTCAGGGCAGGTCGGTGGAACGAAACGGTATCGACATAGATCTTGCGCAGCAGCTCACGTGGCGACTCGTCGATTCCCTGGCAATCTGGATAGGCTTTCCATCCGATCTCGAGTCGACCGGCCAGATACGGCGCCGCCGCGCCGAGGTGCCCAGCGATGACTTTGATGTTGGGGTACTTCGTCAGGAAGCCGGAGAAGATCAGCCGCGCGATAGCCAGGGTCGTATCCATCATGAAGCCGACCAGTGGGGCCAGCGCATAGTCGTTCATCGCCTCGATCCCGGGCGGGACCATCGGATGGATGAACATAATCGCCCCGCGCCGGTTGGCCTCCTCATAGAGTGGCGTGAAACGCGTATCGTCGATCGGCGCGCCGTCGACAATAGCGCCCATCAGGAAACACGGCATGACAAGATAATAGGCACAGCGAAAGTAATA
>CAYNTE010000108.1:0-10014 GCA_964399615.1 uncultured Thermomicrobiales bacterium | reverse complement strand
TTGCGTTCCGATGCGGGACATGTCAGCCTTCACCGACTCCCGACTCCCGACTCCCTAAACCGCTTCCCGCCACATCTTGTGGAAGTTGTAGGTGGCGATGTAGATGCCGTTGGGGACGAAGCCGCGGATGTCTGCTGAGAGCGCAGTGCTGCGGATGTTCTGGACGTAGAAGATCGCAGCGGGGTCGTCCCACATCAGGATCTGGACGATCTGGCTGGTCAGCTCGGTCAGCTCCTCCTGCGTTGCGGCGTTGGCGGCCTGGTCGAGCAGCTCGTCGACATCGGCGTTGGAGTAGCCGAGCGCGTTGGAGCCAGCGCTACCGAACGATTCGGAGTGGAAGTTCGGGTAGAGCTGGTTGTAGCTGTCGTTGTAGTCGGGCCACCAGCCCCAGCTGATGATGTGCGGCCGCTCTTCGGCAGGCTGATCACCGAACAGGAGCGAGTTCATACCGGAGGGGTCGATCTCACGCAGCTTCAGGGTGACGCCGATCTCGGCCAGGCTGCTCTGGAAGAGCTGGGCGCTGGCGATGTCATCACCGGTCTGATAGAGATATTCGATCTCCTGGCTATAGTCGAATCCGCCCGAATCGAGCAATTCCTTGGCCTTGTCGAGATCCTGTGAGTAGAGCGGGATATCGGGGTCGTAGCCGACGACAGTATCGGGTATCGGTCCCTGGATCTTGCCGTAGCCCTGATAAATGTCATCGATGATCGTCTGATAGGGGTAGGCGTAGCAGAGCGCCTGGCGCACCTCTTTGTTGAGCAACGCGTAGTTGAGCAGTTCCCAGGAGCACGAGGTGCTGTCGTAATCGACGACCTGGAGATCTGGATTGTTCTTGAGATCTTCGCGGTCGGTGATCGCTGGCTGGACGTCGCCATCGGCCTCGCCGCCTTCGAGGAGCTGGCGCCGAACTTGCGGTTCATCGACGACGCGGATGATGATGCGGTCGAAGAAGTGCTCGGCTCCGTGATAGTCGTCATACCGATCGAGGACGAACTGTTCGTTGGGCTTGATCTCGGTCGGAGTATAGGGTCCAGTGCCGACCATGTTGAGGACGAGCCACTCATGCGCCCAGGGATCGTCGTCGGTCTTGTTCTCCTCGACAGCCTGCGATGAGACGACGAATGGTCCATATTGCGAGGCCATGGCCGCCAGGAAGAGCGGTTCTGGCTGGTTCATGGTGAAGACGATCGTGGTTGGGTCTACAACTTCGATCTGCGCTTCAGGGTCATCAACGAAGCGGGCGAAGACATCGACAGGGCCGAGCCCCATGGAGTGAAAGCGGACGAAGGAGTCCTTGATGGCCTGGGCATCGCAGATTGAACCATCGTGGAAGGTGATGCCCTCGTCAATACGGAAGGTGAACTCGGTCAGGTCGTCGTTGGCTTCCCACTCCTTGGCGAGCATCGGCTCGTACTCGAAGGTCGATTCGTCCTTGAGGCGCAGCAGCATCTCGTAGGTACCGAAGAAGACCATGCTGGCGCGCTCATCATAGGCCGAGTGCGGGTCGAGATCCGGCGCACCGCCCGGGAGGGTAGTGGTGAAGACACGATTGTCGGATTCGTTGCGCGCTTCGCCGGTTCCGGTGTCCCCCTCGGTCCCGGCGGCCGTTCCGGCTTCATCGCTCTCTTCGGTGGTTTCTGTCGCTTCCGATTCAGCTTCGGTCTCGGTGCTGGCGGATTGCTCTTCGGTGGTGTCGCTGCTGCTCTCGTCATCGTCATCGTCATCATCGCCGCCGCAAGCGGCAAGCAGCCCCATGATGACGGGCGTGGACAACCCCAGCGCCAGCCCGCGCTCGAGCACCTGCCGGCGACTGTAGCGCCTGGTGTGTACACCGAGCATCAGATCGAGCAGTCCGCTCCTCGAATCACTCATCTTACCCTCTTCTCCGGCCCCATGTTGACGAGACATACCCTGCAACGCCGCCAAGAGGCAGCATCTTCTGCACCCGATAATTCTGTGTCATCATCCTAGCACGCGAGGATATGCTACAAATTTGGACATCTAGATACAGCCAGCTGGCCTATACGTTACGTATCTCTAGTGGCTACCGTTTTTACGAGGATTGCTGTTCAGGAGGTTGGAATGCCTGAGACACGGCGTGCCGAACAGTCTGTTGCTTCGGGTTTCATTGAGCGACTTCGGGAATTCGGTGAATCTGGACTCACCAGACGTCGATTGCTGTTGCGTGGTGTGAGTCTCGGGCTTGCGGTGCCGGCACTCAGCGTGCTGCTCGCGGCCTGTGGTGGTGACGATGACGACGATGATGACGAAGCTGCCACTGAGGCTGCGACAGACGAGAGCACCGATGAGGAAGAGACGACCGAAGAGACGTCTGAAGAAACTGAGGAAGCCTCTGGGGAGGCAACTGACGAAGCTACCGATGCGGCGACTGACGATGCAACCGAGGCCGCTTCTGGTGATGAGACACCGGTCAGTGGCGGCACGCTGACGATCCTGCAGACGGGGAGTATCCCGGATCTCGACCCTCAATCCGCCTATGATTCCGATGCATCGGCGATCTTCTTTGGGGTCTATGAGATGCTGCTGCGCTTCGATGGCAGCGATACGTTTAGCTACGTTCCCATGCTGGCAGAGTCATGGGAAGGCAACGATGACATGACGGAGTGGCGCTTCAAGATCCCAGAGGGCGCGAAGTTCCACGACGGCACCGATTGTGACGCTGAGGCGGTCGCCAAGTCGTTCCAGCGCTTTCACAACCTGGGTCTTGGACCGGTGAATGTCTTGACACGCTTCGTGGCCAGCCCAGACGATATCGTGGCAGAAGATGCGTCGACGGTGCTCTTTAAGCTGAGCTACGGCACGGACATCTTCATCTCGGCGCTGGCTTCGCAGTATGGCCCATTGGTGATCTCTCCCACTGCGGTCGAGGAGAATGCAACCGATGAGGATCCTTATGCTCATGAGTGGTTGCGTGAGAACACGGTCGGCACCGGCCCGTACATGATCACGGAGAATCGTGTCGGTGAGCACATCGTGATGCAGCGCTTCGATGACTTCCACGGCGGCTGGGACGGCGCCCACTTTGACGAGGTGATTTTCCGCAACGTTCCAGAATCCGGTACACAACGGCAACTGCTGGAGACCGGAGAAGCGGACGCCTCGACTGGCGCACTCACTCCAGAAGATGTGGTGCAGATCGAGGATGCCGGCGAGCTGCAGGTCGAGCGCTACGATACGACCAACGCCAACTGGTGCTTCTTCAATTACGTTCGCCTGCCTGCGCAAGTCCGCGAAGCGTTGGCCTGGGCATTCCCCTACACCGAGGTGCAGGAGGACGTTAACCAGGGGCTCATCAAACCAGCCAGTGGCCCCTGCACGCCGACCACACTCGGCTATCCCAAGGATGGGTTCATCTACACTACGGATCTCGAAAAGGCGCAGCAGTTGCTCGACGAATCGGGCTTCGATACGAGCGAAGAGCTTGAGATCTGGATTACCGCTGGTTCTGCGCTCGAGCGATCTTCATCCCAGCTCTACCAGGCCAACCTGCAGCAGATCGGTCTCAATCTGAAGATCACTGAAGTTGAGGAAGGTGCGCTGACCGATCTGACGTACGGGTCGTCACCAGCCGAAGAGCGGGCACATATGACGTTCTGGAACTGGTGGCCGGATTACAACGATGCCTGGAACGAGATCTATCCCAACTTCCACACTAACTCGATCACGCCGAATGGATCGAATTGTATGTACTACAGCAACTCTGAAGTTGATGAGCTGCTGGACAAGAGTTCGACCATGTCGGCGGGTGATGAGTACGACGAGACGATCGCGCGAGTCAACGAAATCATGGTGGTGGAGGATCCTGCTGCAGCCTTCATGGGCGCTGTGCAGTGGTTCACGATCATGAATCCCAAGATCCGTGGCTTCGTCTACAACCCGATTTATATCAACACCTACCCCGTCTACGACATGTACCGGGTGGAGTAGTTGAGCGGCTAATGATGCTGAACGCCGGCTCGCGTTGCGTCTGTGACCAGACGTGATGCGGGCCGGCTTTTTTGTGGCTAGCTGGGGAAGAAGATTGAGCCGCCATCGACGGTGACCGGTTGGTCCGCACCCGGGAACTGGACGGAGACGATGAGATGCCAGCGCCCGCCTGCTGATAGCTGACCGGTGCCCTCGAAGACGCCATGCTCGGTGGGCTGGAGCGGGACATTCACGATGCCATTCTCGGGGTTGAAGAACTGGGCAGTGACCTGCGGCGTCCCGCCCTCAAGCTCCACGCCCTCCGGTATCAGGTGGCGAGTCTCGACATCGTACCAGCGCAGCAGGACAGTGAATGGGGCGTTGGCATGCGGTTCTTCTGGCTGGATGTCGATGCTGGGGTGGTAGGTCCGGCCATCGGTGCCCTGGACTGTATCGCGGACATTGACTGCAGCGGGGATACGCATCGACCAGGCCTGGCCTTGCGCTGGAGTGAAGGTCAGTTGAGCGTCCCAGAAGCCAGGCTCGGGCAGGTTGGCGAGCGCCTGGAATACGCCGTCCTCGTTGCGTTGCATCACGAGCAACACGTCGCTTGCGTCGCCTGTTGGGTAGCTGAGTGTCAGCGTTACGATGCTCTCGGGATCAAATCGCACCCCATCGACTGGCTCAAGCAGGGGCGCGCCGGTTGAGGGGTCGGCCACGTTGATGCTGACAGTGAAGGGCCGGTTGCGATTCGTATCGATGGAGGGGGTAGAGATGCGCACGCGTGGGAGTGAGCTAACCACCTCGGCGTCGACACTCTGCTGGCCGTCGATGGATGGGGAGCGGCCATAACTGCGCTGGTAGAGGTTGTAGAGCGAATCGACCCCGATGCGAGTCGGATTGATGCGCTCGGGGTAATCGAGATCGGTCATCATGCGATCTTCAACGACCGGCTCGCCCGAGGTGGTATCGAAGATGCTGAATCCACTGACTGGCAATATGCTTGGCGATCCGCCGGAAGGAAGCATGTGGGAGATCAACAGCTCTGCACCACCGTCGAGCGGGATGAAGTTGATCACGGTGCCAGCCACGGCCCACTGATCGACGATCGTCCAGGTGGCGACATCGATGACGTTGATTCGCGCCGCCTCGGGCTGGTCAATCTCCGGCCAGTTGGTGGCGAGATAGAGTTTTGTGCCATCGCTGGACAGCATGCCTCGCGGCCCCATCAACATAGACGCATCCTGATCGACGGGCCAGGGCGGCAGTCCCCCGGTATCGAGCGTTGCCAGGCGTGGGACGGTGCGAGCCAGCAGATCGACAATGGCGAATTCATAGCGAGACATGGCGAAGACGTAGAGGTAGCGGCCGGAGTTGGAGGGCACAAAGACGAGATCGTCCGGCTGGCCACCCGGCAGACGCGTAAAGCGCAGATTCAACACCAGCCGCTTCTCCTCAAAGGGACTGTAGAAGTAGAGCTGTTGTGCGTTGGCGTCGCGGGTGACGAGGAATTTACCATCGGGGGTGAAGAGCTTGTCGTTGAGGTTGTAGGCGGCAGGCAGCCGGTCGATGCGTGCCTCGGTGCGGAACTCCTGACTAGCCTGAAGCGTGAGATCGGGCAGGCTATAACTCGCCAGCACCCAGGTCCAGGTGGGAGGCGTGTCCGAAGTTGGCGATGAGATCATTGCGGCCATGATGCTGACCCAGAGCTGGTTGCCGGCTGGCGTTGGCAGCAGCCGGAGACGTCCCACAGGAGGCAACCGGTCGGCGTCCCAGAGATCTTCGACAATCCCGAAGTGGCCCGTGCTGACCTGGCCAGTCTCGGGGTCGAGCGCGGTGATCTGCGAGGTGGTGTCTCCGCGGGTGATGACATAAAGCTGGCGGCTGGTGAAGGCGAAATCTTCGATCATCCCGCCGAATGATGTGGATTCCTTGGCCCAGAGCAGCTCGTCGGTCTGCGTATCCGTGACTTGCAGCGTGAATGACGGAGACCCATCACTGATTGTCCCGACCATCCGTGCCAGCCGGCGACCATCGGGGGAGATGGCCTGGTGAACGATCTGCGATTGCTCGTCGGTGAGTGCGGTGAGTTCGTCGGTGTCGGGATCCAGCAGGAACGTTGCCAGCCCTTCCACTCCGGTTCGCCCTGCCGTCAGGATGACGCTGGATGGCACCGATCCCTGGGGGATGCTGAGCGACGACATCGGCGGCAGCGGGGTGGGCGTGTTGGCCGGTGTCGACGTTGGCAGGATCTCTGTCGCGGACGCGCTGGCAGTCCCGAATGCCGCAGCTTGGTCGCCAGATCCATCGCCGCCGGTCAGCCATCCAAACCCGGAAAAGAGCCAGATGCCACCGATCAGGAGCAGGACCGCGACCCCAGCTGCAGCCGCCCAGGTGATCTGCTTGCCGCGTTCGCGCTGAGCCTGCACTTGCTTAGCCAGGGGTTCGGCAACCAGTGGCCAGAGCTGGGGACGTGGAGTTGCTCCGGCGGCCTGATCGAGCAGACTGCGGATCGAGACGTCATCGCGAACACTGACAACATCGCGCAGGCGCTGACGGATAGGCGGCAATCGCTCTGCCAGTTGGTAAGGCGGCAGATCGAGCGCGCGGGCGACATGCTCGTCATCGAGGTGAGCGTAGTCGCGCAGGATGAGTGCGACACGATTAACGGGGTCGAGCCGGTCCAGCACGCCCAGGAGCTTGGTGCGCTCGTCATCGACTTGATAGCGCTGGGGTTGATCGATCGGAGGGCTGAAGGGGATCGGCGCTGGCTGGGGGTCAACATCGTCTTCGTCGTCTTCGTGCAGATACTGGCGGGCGAGTGTGGTGAGGATATCGACGCGCTGTTGCTCTGGTGGCTGGTTGGGATCGCGACGAGCGAAGAAATCGAGCAGTGTTGAGACGGCCAGTTGATTGGCTTTCGGCAGATTGGAAGTCAGCAGATAACTGCAGCGTGCCAGCTCGGTCTGGTGGCTCAGAACGATCTCGCGGTGCGAGCTAAGTTGGCCCAGCCGGTCCTCGGCGAACGGCCGGTCATTCGCCGCCTGCATCGTCGGGGCGACTCCTCTTTGATGCGCAATACGTCTATCGAGCGGTCAAGCTCATTCTACCGTGCAGCCGATCTCGCCGTCTGGTTCAGCCTTTCAGGCACTGGCTGCGGGCTGGTAGGGTCGCCACGGCTGCCAGATGAAGCGTGTGCGGTAGCGGTGGAAGAGCCGCAGGACAGGCCGGGCCAGGGCGATGATGAGGATGAGATTTGCGGCCGAGCGGAAGCTGTCATAGACCAGTGATGTGGCCAGGTAGTAGCGGCCGTAGGTGGCGAGTATCTCAAGGGTATGCATGTCTGGTGTCCAGTAGAGCCCAGCCTCGGTTTGCAGGCCAGGTGCGGCATAGGGCCACTGCATCAGATTGAGAATCGCACCGTAGAGCAATCCCCAGATCAGGCCGAAACCTGCCAGCATAACGATCTCGCGGCGGTCACCTGGATTGTGGCTGTGCGGGAGCCAGCCAGCCGTGAGGCCGATCCAGCCAGCCCCGAGCATCTGATAGGGCAGCCAGGGACCGAGGCCACCCGTTATCAAGGCAGAGATGAGGAGCGTAAGTGCACCCATCAGGAAGCCAAACTCCGCGCCAAAGCTGAAGCCCGCCAGAATGATAAGCAGGAAGATAGGTGACGCGCCGAGCACGGTGGGGACGAGCCGGAGTGTGGCGTCGAGCGCGACCAGGACGCCTAGCAGCACGACCATCTTGGCCGCGCCATGCCCGGAATCGAAGCGCTCCTGAATCAAGGTCAAGATGAGGATCAGGCAGAGTACGCCGATGGCGGTGAAGAGGAGTGAGGTCTCGATACCGGGACGCGACGTTTGCCCGCCGATGCCCGCCAGCGTTGGCAGCGCAAATGGATAAAGAAAGCTGGCCGCTCCAACCAGACTGATGAGCAAGAGCAGCAGTGAACCGGCATGCGTTCGGGATCGGTGGTTATTCACGGCGCGTATCCTCCGAGCCGATCCTAACATTTACGTATATGTACCAATCGAACAACGAAATTGCTTGAATGGATGATCTCATGCCTGTGAAAACTGACGAACGCGTTACGACCGACCTCGAAGCAGAACTCGATGCGAACGGCCTGCCGCTCAGCGTCGAGGTGCATGATGGGGTTGCGACACTTTCCGGCGAGGTGACATCGGAAGCCGAGAGACAGGCGGCGATAGATCTGGCCTACTGGATCGACGGAGTCGAAGAGGTGCAAGACGATATGTCCGTCATGGAGCTCGTCGCCGATTCTGGCTCGATCGATGCGCTCTTTATTGACGACGACCAGTCGGACACGACAGATGATCCGATGGTGGCTGCAGCCGAGGGGCTGACCTATATTCCGCCTATCGACCCACCGGTTGTGGCGGATGACGATGCGCCAGGTTACGAGGTGCGCGGCGGCTTCGCGACCTCGGCACTCGATGATGCGCCGGAGGCCGCGCCGCGCGGCGATAGCGAGCTGGTGGATCGGGTGCGCCGTGAGCTTGCCGAGGACTCGCAGACGAGTGCGCTTCGGCTACGGGTTGGGGGTCGGAACGGCGTGGTCGCCCTCGGTGGCCGGGTAGAGGACCGTTCCGCGAGCCGCGCTGCTGTTGCGGTGGCTGGCCGTGTCGACGGTGTGCGGCAGGTAATCGACAGGACGTTTGTCGCTCCCGCGGCGGAGATCGTGGAGTCGGGCGAAGGTCTGGTGCGCAGGATGCCGACGGCACATATTGCGACGGCAAGCTCGGCGTGGAGGGCGGTGGTCGCTTCCAATCAACACAAGCTGGTCCGGATGCGCGAGGAGACGCAGGCTCAGATTGATGAGCTTGAAGATGAGATCCTGGAGTATGGCGAAGAGCAGGAGCAGGAAGGCACTGCATCGAGCCACCAGGCCGATCTGGCGAGCGATGTGGATGCTGTCAATAGGCTCAGCGCAGAGCGAGACGCGGCACAGCACCGCTTGATGGAGATCGAAGAAGCACTGGAGCGAGTGAAGCAAGGACGGTATGGCATTTGTGTCGACACCGGTCAGCTGATTGACCCGGACAGGCTGCGCGCCTACCCGATGGCTATCCGGACACTTCGCGCGCAGGAGATCTACGAGCAGCGGAACCGTGAGAGATGATCTATCAGGATCGGCGAGACGCAGGCCGCCGACTGGGTGCGGCGCTGCAATCCTATAGCGATGTGTCCCCCGTGGTCATCGGCCTGGTGCGTGGCGGTGTGCCGGTGGCGGCCGAGGTGGCAAGGGTATTGCAAGCCCCGCTGGATGTGCTGATCGTGCGCAAACTCGGCGCGCCTAGCAACCCTGAATATGGAGTTGGCGCGATCGCCGAGGAAACCGTCGGGATCGTCAACACCGAGGACATCAAGTGGCTGCGGATCAGCCAGCAGGAGATGCAGGAGATCATCGACCGCGAGCGGCAGGAGATCGCCCGCCGCCAGCGGATCATGCGCGGGAACTATCCGGCGCTACCGGTCTCTGGAAAGACAGTCATTCTCGTCGATGATGGGCTGGCGACGGGGATGACAGCTCGCGTGGCGATCAAGGCGATGCGGGAGCGCGGGGCGGCGAAAGTCATCTTCGCTGTGCCCGTTGGAGCAGAGGCGACTGTGCGACAGATCGGTGACGAAGCGGACAGCGTTGTCTGTCTCCAGACTCCGCAAGATTTTCGGGCGGTTGGCTCGTGGTATCACGATTTTCGTCCGACAACTGACGACGAGGTGCTGGATATCTTGTCTCGCTCGCGGGGCTAATCCCAATCTTTGGGACCGACCATCAGCACGGGTATGCTGGCGGAGTTCAGAATGCTGAGCGCAACTGATCCCATCAAGAAGCGCTGCACGCCGGTACGCCCGTGGGTGGCGATGGCGATGATATCGGCCCCCCACTCCTCGGCTTCTCTGGCGATCACTTCGGAGGCTGAGCCTTGAATGACCTTCCAGTCAGCCTGGACGCCGGCATCGGTCAGCTCATCCATGCAGGTCTCAAGATAATGCTCGGCTTCCATCTGGGCATTCTGATAATAGGATTGGACCAGTTCGGAAGTGGGCGAGCTCTGG
>CAYNTE010000107.1:6429-10022 GCA_964399615.1 uncultured Thermomicrobiales bacterium | reverse complement strand
TGGCCCCAACCTCCCGATCACAACATCTGAATTCACCCGTCCCCGCACTATCCCATGCATTCGGCAGCGCGTCAACGCATATTGTGGGTGGGTATTGTAGAGACAATCTCAATCATGAGACGGCCAATTCTGACTGATACATATCTTCAGGCGTGATTAGAAGGAGGTTTTCGGACTCGGCGCGTTGTTGCAGACCTTGAGAGAACCCGGAGCGACTGAACAGTACCCATATTGGGTCATCAGCGATGTCGAGTGCTTGCGATTTCTGTTGCAGACGGCTTAACACACGCTCGTCGACGGCTGCATTGGTCCACTTGCACTCGCCGATGAGTTTGGCTTTGCCATCGATCAACCCCACGACATCAATTTCGTTGTCTTTGTCCCACCATCGACCAATCTCCGACAGCACGGGGACCCGCTTTGCTCGCATGGCTCGCCAGAGATATTGAACGCAGACTTCTTCCCAAGTGGTTCGCGCGACGAATTCATCGAATCTGGGTTCGATCTGTGCGTGCCAAATCTCATCACTCTTCCCGAGTTGAATTGCAGATTGGTGAGGCGCGACAAAGCGGTACCAGAAGCGCAGGTACGGGTCTGCCAGGCGATAGAGCACACGGCGGGATCGCACGAAATGGCGTTCTGTAATCGGCACCTCGCGTCGAAGGATATGGAGATCCTGAAGGCGGCGGAGTTGCTCAATGATCTCGCTAACCCCGCCGCGTGCGACGGCTCTTGCAATATCGCTCGGGCGCTCTTCACCGTTCGCAACGGCTCGGAGTATCGAGGCGTAAACCGTCTCTTGGTGAAACTCAGTTCGCAGTAGTTCTTCTCCTTCATGGAACAGAATGTGCCCTGGTCTGAGAAGCGTGCTCCTAATGGCGTGATCGAGCTGCCAAGTCGTACGCCAGAACTGCAAGTAAGCTGGAATGCCACCGAAGCAGGCATAAGCCCGGACGCGATCCGTCGGTTCAAGATGAGAGTAGAGGAGAGCGGCATCAAAGTAGTCAAACGGCTCTACCGTGAGCTGTCCGGTACGGCGACCGTGAAGAGCACCTTCGTAACCAGTTAAGCCAGCCATGAATGAGAATGCCGAGCCAGCGATAACGAGCATAAGGTTGGCGTTCTGCCCCGTTAAGTCCCACCAGCGCTGGACGAGCGTGTCTAAACCCTGAGTTGCCTCACACATGTATGGGAACTCGTCAAAGATGACGAGAAGGCGCTGTTCCCTGGCTTGTGCTGCGAGGAATTCGAGTGCTGGATCCCATGTCCTGAATGGGTTGGACCGTAGGTATTCCTGGCCAAATGCCGTTGCAGCCGCGTCTGAGAAATTTCGCAAGATGTCTTGTTCTGTCGCCCTTGTTCCGTAGAGATAGAGGGCACGCTTTGCAGAGGCGAAGCGAGATAGGAGTGCGGATTTTCCAACTCGTCTGCGCCCCCAGATGGTAATGAGTTGGGCTGTTGGCGTCTCCCAGGCCGACTCCAAGGTCTTGAGTTCAGATTCTCGGTTTACAAACTGTCGAGGAAAGCGATCGATCATCGAAATACCTGCTGCTCAACTAGGTCAATCGGCAATTTATTAGTAAAGTCGACTTTACTAAAGTCAGCTTTACTAAAGTCTACTACACCGTGTTTGGGTTTGAAGGTCCAACTTTCATTGCTTCTGCAGACGGAACCCCCCGCTCTCTGATCTGGAGAGCGGGGGGTCGAATTTCACCCAGTGCGGGATAAAGGGATTCTCTTTACGAACAGCCCAAGCTATTCCCGCAGTTGAGGCATTTGTAGCAGGCGCCGTTGCGGACGGTGATGTGGCCGCAGACGTCGCACATGGGGGCGTCGCCCATCATGCCGGAGAGCTGGGCGCTGACTCCGCCGTCGAAGCCCGCTTGGGTCTCGTGGGTGTGGTCAGCGTGGTCGGTCGTGCCTGCCGGTTCGAAGCTGGCGACAGCGACGAGCTCCATCTCTTCGTCATAGCCGTGACCACCGTTGTGGCCATTGCCGTTTCCGTTGCTGTGGTCATGTCCGTTGCCATTACCGCTGGTTGGCGCGGCGCGGACCTCGACCGGCGTGGGCTGCGGCGGGGCGATCGGCTCGTGGTCGTCGGCTGGCAGCTGCACCAGGTCGGTGCGACCCAGATAGTCGTAGCCGAGGGCGCGGAAGACGTAGTCGACGACTGAGGTGGCCATCTTGATGTTCGGGTGACCCTCGACCATGCCCTGCGGTTCAAAGCGGGTGAAGGTGAAGGTATCGACGAACTCCTGAAGTGGCACACCATACTGGAGACCCTTAGAGACGGCGATCGCGAAGCAGTTGACGAGCGAGCGCATCGTCGCACCTTCCTTGTGAAGGTCGATGAAGATCTCGCCAAGCGTGCCGTCTTCGTACTCGCCGGTGCGCAGATAGAGCTTGTTGCCAGCCACCCGCGCTTCCTGGGTATAGCCGCGCCGTCGGGCGGGCAGCGGCCGTCGTACTGGCCGGAAACCTGGCGCGTTGGTTGTGATCGCGCCGGCTGGCTGTGGTGCCGGTGTTGCAGCCACTGGCTCTTCGGCCACTTCGGCGACTGCTTCTTCCTCGTCTTCGGCGTCCTTGCTGTCGGACTTGGACGAGAGTGGTTGCGAGAGCTTGGAGCCGTCACGATAGAGGGCCAGCGCCTTGAGGCCGAGTTCCCAGCCCTGCATGTAGGCGTGCTCGATGTCCTCGATCGTCGCCTCGTTTGGCATGTTGATCGTCTTCGAGATCGCGCCCGAGAGGAACGGCTGCACCGCGGCCATCATGTTGATGTGGCCCATGTAGTGGATGAAGCGCGTGCCGGTCTTGCCGCAGCGGTTGGCGCAATCGAAGACTGCCAGGTGCTCGTCCGCCAGGTGTGGCGCACCCTCGACCGTCTGCAGACCGCAGATCACCTCGTTGGCTTCATCAATCTGTCGGCGGCTGAAGCCGATCTCGCGCAGCAGGTCGAAGTCCGGCTTGGTCCACTGCTCCTCAGTCAGGCCGAGGCGGCGCATCGCGTCTTCGCCCAGCGTCCAGACGTTGAAGGCGAAGGGCAGCTCGAATACACCCGGCAGGGCGGCGTTGAGTGTGTCGACGTCAGCATCGGTCAGGCCGCGCTCCTTGAGCGTCTGGCGGTTGATGTGCGGTGCGCCGTCGAGGGTCAGCGTGCCGAGCACGTAGTGGATGATGTCGTCGATCTGCTGCTCGTTATAGCCGAGTGTGCGCAGAGCCGGCGCGATCGACTGGTTAGCGATCTTGAAGTAGCCGCCACCGGAGAGCTTCTTGAACTTGACCAGTGCGAAGTCTGGCTCGACACCGGTGGTGTCGCAGTCCATCAGCAGGCCGATCGTGCCGGTCGGGGCCAGCAGGGTCGTCTGGGCGTTGCGATAGCCCCACTCCTCGCCCCAGGTCAGGGCGTCGTCCCAGGCGGATCGAGCGGCCTGCAGCAGGTTGCTCGGGCAGAGATCAGGGTCGATAGCCTGCGGAACGATCGAGAGTTCCTCATACTCATCTGCTGGAGCGTTGTACGAGGCGCGGCGGTGGTTGCGGATGACCCGCAGCATGTCGTCGCGGTTGGGCTCGTAACCAGGGAATGGACCGAACTC
>CAYNTE010000107.1:0-6329 GCA_964399615.1 uncultured Thermomicrobiales bacterium | reverse complement strand
TGACCCGCAGCATGTCGTCGCGGTTGGGCTCGTAACCAGGGAATGGACCGAACTCACGCGCCATCTCGGCCGAGGTCGCATAGGACTGGCCGGTCATCAGCGCGGTGATCGCGCCGGCAATGGCGCGGCCACCGTCGGAGTCATACGGAAGGCCCATCGTCATCAACAGCGCGCCAAGGTTGGCGTAGCCCAGGCCAAGCGTGCGGAAGATGTAGGAGCGGCGGGCAATTTCGGCGCTCGGGAACTGCGCCATCAACACGCTGATCTCCAGCACGATGGTCCAGAGGCGGCTGGCGTGGACGAAGGCATCGACGTCGAAGGTCTGTGTCTCGGCGTCGTAGAACTTCATCAGGTTGAGCGAAGCCAAGTTGCAGGCCGTGTCGTCGAGGAACATGTACTCGGAACACGGGTTGCTGGCGTTGATGCGACCCGACTGCGGGCTGGTGTGCCACTGGTTGATCGTCGTGTCGTACTGCATGCCAGGATCAGCTGAAGCCCAGGCAGCGTTGGCGATCTGGTCCCACAGGTCGCGTGCGCGAATCGTCCGCGCCACTTCGCCGGTGGTTCGCCAGCGCAGCGCCCAGTCTTTGTCGAGCTTGACCGCGTCGATGAATTCGCCGTTGACGCGCACGGAGTTGTTGGCGTTCTGTCCCGAGACCGTCTGGTACGCCTCGCCATTGAAGTCGCTGGAGTAGCCAGCGGCAATCAGCGCGGCAACCTTCTGCTCTTCCGAAGCCTTCCAGTTGATGAATGCCTCGATGTCGGGGTGGTCAGCGTCGACGACAACCATCTTGGCTGCCCGTCGCGTCGTGCCACCACTCTTGATTGCACCAGCTGCCCGGTCAAAGACCTTCAGGAAGCTCATCAGGCCGGACGATGTGCCGCCGCCCGAGAGCGATTCGCCCTCGGCGCGAATGTTCGAGAAGTTCGAGCCGGTGCCGGAGCCGTACTTGAAGACGCGCGCTTCACGGGTCAGGAGATCGAAGATGCCATTCTCGCCCACCAGGTCGTCCTCGACCGACTGGATGAAACAGGCGTGTGGTGTAGGCCGGGAGTAGGCGTCGTCTGAGACGCGCAGCTCACCACTCTTCGGGTCGACATAGGTGTGACCCTGGCTAGGACCGGTGATGTTGTAGGCCCAGTTGAGACCGGTATTGAACCATTGCGGCGAGTTCGGCGCGGCCATCTGCCGGGCAAGCATGTACTTCAGCTCATCCTCAAATGCCTGCGCATCGTCCTCGCTGGCGAAGTAGTCGTACTGCTCGCCCCAGTGTCGCCACGCGCCAACCAAGCGATTGATTACCTGCTTGGCCGAGCGCTCGGGACCAAGGACCGGGTTGCCCTCGTTATCGAGCAGTGGGTCGCCATGCTCGTCGTACTGTGGAACTCCAGCCTTGCGGAAGTACTTGGAGACCATAATGTCAGTCGCGACCTGCGACCAGTAGGCTGGGATCTCGGCGTCGTCCATCTCGAAGACCACTCCGCCATCGGGGTTGGAGATCCGAGAGCGTCGCCGGACCCACTCAAGTCCTGCGTAGGGATCCTCGCCGGGTGAGGTGTAATGCCGCTCGATCTTGAGTCCTTCACGCACGGATTCGTGTGCGCTGGGGGTAACGGGGGTGCCTCGGCTTGCGGGATCGTTGAGCGACCCGTGATGCCCAATCTTGGCAACCATCGTAGTGTCCCTTCCTTCTGACGGGGCGCGGCTCTGTCGTCACTGGGGGTATGTGCGCAGGTCCATCACCACGATCTGTACGAACTGCTATCAGACTTTCGGCGCGTCCCGAAGTCCCTTCACTCCGCACAAAGAGTGGGATCTGGGTGAAGTGACTCATTCTATCCAAAACGCGAACATATGATCTACTATACCACATATAGTGCCTAGTTGATCACGGGGACGCAATATCTAGTGTAGGGGAGTGCCAAGCGAACTTCAAGATGTCCCAAAATGTCAACGGGGACATAGCTTGATCTCGTCCTGGGCTCCACCACACTAGGGTGTACGTACACTATATACGTACACGTGGCCTCGTGCAACCCAACGCCCGTACGCGCTAAATCGCGTCTGGTGGCCAGTCGAGAGATCGCTAGCCACCAGACGCGATGTTGTCTTGGGACTGATGTGCGTATGCAGTAGAGAAGGGAGGATTCTGACTCTCAGTCACCGGTGTCGTGTAGATCTGATGTATCTGGAGCTGTGTTGAGTTGTTCACCTGCTTCGGATTCGCCAGACCTGCGGTTGGTCAGCCAGAAGACGCCACCAACCACGAGCACGACTGCGCCGCCGGCCGCGACCTCGTCGATGCGTTCCGTCCAGCTGGCCGGCGAATCATCGGCGTGCTCGTGACCTGGGTGCGCCGACACGCTGGCCGAGACCAGCACGGTAAGTATGAGGGCAACAGCGAGTGAACAGGCGATCATGCGAAGCTGCAAGCTGCGTCTCAAGATGTTGCGATTCATCGTCTCTCTCGTTTCCATCGTTCTCGGTACTAGATGCCGCCGAGCACTGCGGGTAACCAGGCGGGCTGCAGGAAGACGACAGCTCCCCAGGCCAGCAGAACGACACCGATAACCGATGCAAACCGCCGACCACGAACCGAGACCTTCTCAATCACCATCACGCCGGTCATGCCTGCCATCCAGGCCAGATTGCCGATCCCCAGTCCGAACATCGTCAGCATCAGCGCCCAGCAACAGCCGAGGCAGAAAACGCCGTGGCGGACGCCCAGCTTCCACGCTCCGCCGGCTCCACGTTGGTAGAAGCGCCAGAGGAAGCTCCGCGGGCTGCGACAAGCCGTCAGGCAGCGTTCCTTGAGAGCGCTGAACTGGAAGGCTCCAGCAATGACGAGCGTTGTGCCGGCGATGATGAAGCTGTGCTGATCCAGCCATCCCCAGCGATGTACCAGTGCATGAAGGCCGGTGTCGGCTACAAACGCGGCCACCGCAAACCCGCTCCAGACGGCAAAGTAGGCGGCCAGGAAGCTAAATCGGACCAGGTTGGTGCGCTCCTGGTGGCGGCTGACGTCGAAGAACATCTGGGTCATCGGCAGGCTCGACGGCAGCATCATGCCAGCCGTCATCACTTGCCAGGCTGCCAGGAAGAGGAACAGCGTAGCGATCCAGGGCAGATTGCTCTCTTCTATCAGCACGTGGTGGCTGAGGACCCACTCAGTGTTCGTGAGGGCGGCCAGCACAGCCAGCCCCCACGCGAGGAGGATGACCGACCAGACCACACCTTGCCGCACGTGCTCTTCGCGATGCTGTGCCAGATTTCCGATTGTATGTGCCACGCTGCTGCTCCTCTTCCGTAGCAGTGAACCTTGTCCCCCTAGGCTGCGAAGTGGAATGTCCCCTGGATCGCGTTGTGTCCCTCAAGTGCCACGTCGCGCAGGCCATACTCTTCTGACTTGCGGGTGAAGTCCGCGGCTTTCGCCACATATGCGGGCGAACCCGGGATGGTGCTGAAGACACTCTCGTTCAGGGTGGTCGTCATCCCGGTCGGGCCTTCATAGGCGGCCATGTTGGCGCTGACGACCTCACCGATGGTGAGCGTTCCCTGGCCACCACGAACGTCGAAGTGGATCGGCGCACGCTGGACCGAGACGACTTCACCGACCAGGCCAGCGAGATCGGCGATAGCACCACCGAGCTGACCGGTGAAGACCTTGATCATCGCCTCCTGTTGTTCGGGCGAGGTCTCGTCGTCGATGTAGACGACGGCTTTCCAGTTGCCGGCGAAGACGTTGCCGGGAATGAAGACACTCAGCGCGATCGTATGGCCGGAGACATCGACGCCTTCGATCACGCCCTTGTCGATTCCATAGGCAAGCACCGAGTCGCATGTCCCGCCATCGGGGTCTTCACCGATCCAGCAGGGGCAGAGCACGTTGCAGGTGCAGACTTCGAGGAGCCTGCCTTCTATCTCATAGCTCATGCGCGGTTTTCCTTTCCTGATGAGCCGTCAACGCAACCGCTGGATGAGGTCCAGTGGCCGCAATCACATGACCTTGGTGGCAGATCGGAAAGGTATACTCGCGAGATGAAGGCACACGAGCGGGTTCCGATCTGCTCCGCCTGCGCCCCGAGGACGTTGCCGCGTTCTCGGGGCCGTTCGTATCTACATCACGAGCCGGCACCTCCCTTCATTACCGAGCGCGTTGGAGTCGTGGTGCCGAGCAGGCTGGCGATGCGTGTCGCCGCACGCTCTGCGCCACCGCTCTCGATCTCAAGAAAGCGTGGTGGATGCTCCTGAAGTTTGCGGAGCCGGTTGGCGATGCGGCGAGGGCTGGCGCCGGCATACATCAGCCTCGTCCAGGCCGGCACGCCGTAGCGCTCCAGCCGGTAGGCAACATGCCGCTTTTGCTCGAAGTGGAGCTCGAGCGGGAAGGAGAGGAACGGGACGCCTGCTGCGACCAGCTCCATCGTCGTCGATAGCCCGCCCTGCACCAGCGCCACATCAGCGGCAGTCAACATCTCGTAGAGATTGTGGACATAGCCGCGATACTCAACACCCTCGATTGCCGGCAGCGAGGCCGGATCAATACGCGGGCCGCAAATGACGATCATCCGTAGATTCGGAATAGCCTTGCGCGCGCTCGGATACGCCTCGACGATTCCCCGCAAGAGCGACGCGCCGACACTGGTGCCGCCGACGGCCGCAACCGCGACATGCTCAGATGGTCCGAAGCCGAATTGCTTGCGCAACCGCTCCCGGTCGCCTGGCTCGAAGTAGCGGATATAGCCGTTGTATTCGAGGTTCTCGTCGATCCAGTCGCGTATGCGCGGGAGGTTCGGCCCGAACCGGTCCGGGACGACATCTTCGCGATTGCCGATATAGAGTGCCAGGTCGCGGATGTGCGGGAAGCGGGCGACGTGTTCGATCATCTCTGCGTTGTAGTCGGCGACAATAGCTGCTTCCCGCTCGTCCGCCACCGGAAGATAGCCGACGAAGTCGGTCAGCCAGACAAACGGTGCGGACTTCAGCTCAGGATTTTCGTGGAGGTAGTAGTCGACCTCCCACGCCTCGTCCCCGATCCACAGATCGTAGTTGCCCTCCCGCGCGGCATCGAGGAAGACGTGGAAGTTATTGACCAGGATCTCGTCCATATCACGCAGTGCCTGAAAGACGTTCAGCTCGTGCTCGCCGGTCATCTCCGCCTCGATGTGTGGTGATTCGCCAGCGAGCTGGGCGCTGAGTGGGTGAATCCGCTCGCCGTTTGCCTCCAGCACCGCGGTCACCGGATGTTGCGCCAGCCAGTCGATCTCGATCTCTGGGACGATCTTCCGCAGCGCCTTCGCTATCGCGACATCACGCTGGGCGTGGCCGAGTCCGATCGGGCTGCTGACGAAGAGCGCCCGCGGTGTCGTTCGGGCCATCGCTCGTCGCCAGGTGCGTGTGGCAGGGACGTCGTGGCCGATGAAGTCGTGGATCATCAGATTTACCTTTACAGCGTCGCGGACTACTGGGACATGCCCGCTGCCTTCAAATATCGTCATCTGCGAGTGCGGGATCGCGGCGTGCACCCGTTTGCCGCTCTCGACTGCAACCGATGGATCGCTCTCACCGTGGATGAGCAGCGTCGGGCAGCGGACTCCTGCGTAGTAATCGTTTGGATCCCCGGCCGTCAGTTCGACGCAGGCGGCGATCAAATGCTCGGGGTTCGTTTCCATTGCCCAGCCCGCAAAATCCTCGATTGCCTTGGTCGAGTGCGGTTCGCAGAGGTCAGCGACGGCCACCGCCTGGGTGAGCTCGGGGTAGTGATTGCGCATGTCGGCTGCCAGCCAATCGACTTCGGCATGTTTGGCAGGTTCCGCGAAGAAGGGTTTGATTTTGGCCAAGGTCTCCTTCTCATCCGTCAACGGCGATGTCGTGTGCAGTGCCGGGAAGGTGCTGATGCTGACGAGGTGCGTCACACGCTCTGGATGTTGCGCGGCAACCGGCCCGAGCCAGCGGATCGACCAGGTGAGGCCCACTAGCGCGGCGCGTTCAATATCCTGTGAATCGAGAATCGCCAGCAAGTCCCCGGCAAAGAGCGCCGGCGTGTAGCCCGAGTCTGGGCGATCCGACTTGCCGCTGCCTCGCCCATCGTAGGCAACCACCCGGTAACCGTGGCGCGCAAAATAGGGGATCTGCATTTTCCAGACACGGCTGTGGACGTAGTTCCCGGCCGGTGAGAAGACGATCGTGCGCCTGGCGTCCGCTGGACCGAAGACTTCATAAAACGTCCGCACACCATCGACGGGATTGACTGCATAGCCTGCGTTACATGGATCGAGCGCACGCATGCGACACCACCCTCTCGCCCATGGAAGCACGGTGACGGCGGAGA
>CAYNTE010000106.1:0-10060 GCA_964399615.1 uncultured Thermomicrobiales bacterium | reverse complement strand
CAGGATGACATTGGACGTGGGCGTGTGACGGGGACGTAGGCAGTCGTTGTCAGATGCCCGGAGAGATCCCTCGGCGAGCTTCGGGATGACCATCTGGGGTTGCCTTTCGACGCCGAAGATGTCAGCCTTCACCGACTCCCGACTCCCGACTCCCGACTCCCGACTCCCGACTCCCGACTCCCGACTCCTGTCCATGTCGATTTGGGGGTTGGTCGGTCGACTAGGTAGTGACGGCAGTGAAGATGGCGCAACGTTGCGCCGCATTGGAAGGGTATTCGTGAGATGGTGAGCACCGAGGCACGCACTGGATATGCACCGGTCAACGGATTGCAGATGTATTACGAGATCCACGGTCAGGGGCGACCGTTGGTGCTGCTGCATGGCGCATACATGACCGTTGAGGCGTGGGGGCCGCTGCTGACTGAGCTGTCCAAGACACGGCAGGTGATCACGCCGGAGTTCCAATCGCACGGGCGGACGGTGGACATTGACCGGCCCTGGAGCATGGAAGCTTTTGCAGATGATGTAGCAGGTCTGCTGGATCACCTCGGGATCGACGAGGCGGATATCTACGGCTACAGCCTGGGTGCAACAGCGGCGTTGCAGGTGGCGATCCGGCATCCGCAGCGTGTCGGCAAGCTGATCTCGGTATCAGGAAGTTCGCGGGTCGATGGCATGCACCCAGGGATGATGGATGGCTTGTCAGCGGTGACTCCGGAGATGTTCCATGGCACGCCGATGCACGAGGGCTATGTGGCCGTTGCGCCGGACCCGGACGGCTTTTCGAAGCTGGTGGAGCGTCAGAAGGAATTGAGCACGAAGATTGGGGAGATTCCGGACGAAGCGATTCAGGGTATCGGTGCGCCGACGCTGTTGATCATCGGGGATGCGGACATTGTGACGCCGGAGCATGCAGTGGAGTTGTTCCGGCTGATGGGCGGCGGTGTGATGGGAGATATGGCTGGTCTACCGAAGGTTCGATTGGCCGTGTTGCCAGCGACGACGCACATGGGGGTGCTCTTCCGTCCGGACTGGCTGATCTCGATGGTGACTGACTTCCTCGAAGCGGACATTGAGGCCCAGGCCCGACCCCCGTTTGGCGGGGAATAGGCCGGCAACCAGCCTTCAGGTTGCGCCCCCTCTCCTGGCCGTGGGAGAGGGGGGGTTGTTGTGGGTGGTGGGTTGGCTGTGGTGTATGCTGAGGAGTCATGTATTGATTTAAGGGATGGTGACGCGAAGGGAGCCAGGGTGAGCGATAGTCCGGTTTCGGAGCGAGTGATGCGGATCGGTCAGGCAGGATCGATCCAGCTCGTTGAAGACTATTTTGTGAATACGTATATCAAGAGCGTGCGGCAGAAGAGTGATATCTCGGACTTTACGTTCGGGAATCCGCACGAGATGCCGCGGCAGGATGTGGTGGAGATTCTTCAGCGCTGGGCTGTGCCGCAGGATAAGGATTGGTTCGCCTACAAGCGCAGTGAGCCGAACGCCCAGGCCGCTGTGGCGGAGGCGTTGACGCGCAGATTTGGGATGCCGTTTGAGCCGGAAGATATCGCGATGACGACGGGCGGCTTCGGGGCGTTGATCTCGGCGATGAAGGCGGTGGCCGATCCTGGCGATGAGGTGATCTTCAGCCTGCCGCCGTGGTTCATCAATGAGCCAATCATCATCGAGTCGGGCCTGGTGCCGGTGAAGGTCTCGATTGATCTGGAGACGTTCGATCTGGATCTGGATGCGATTGCCGGGGCGATTACTCCACGGACTCGCGTCCTGATCGTCAACACGCCTCACAACCCGACGGGCAAGATCGTGCCGCCGGAGACGCTGCGGCGGTTGGCGGATTTGCTGGAGGAGGCGTCGCAGCGGAATGGGCGACGAATCTATCTGCTGTCGGACGAGCCATACAACCGGATCATCTTCGAAGGCAGTGATTTTCACACTCCGCTGGAGTTCTATCCCTACGCGATGGTGGCCTATAGCTATGCCAAGACGCTGATGATGCCGGGGCAGCGGATTGGATATCTGGCGCTGCCACCGACGATGCCGTTGGAGTGGCGTGCGGCATTGCGGCGGGCGGTTGAAGGCATTCAGCTTTCCAGCGGATATCTGATTCCGAATGCACTCTTGCAACATGCGATTGAGGATCTTGAAGCGCTGGAACATGACATGGAGCACCTGACTCGCAAGCGGGATCTGATGGTGGGATCGCTGCAGGAGATGGGCTATGAGGTGTTCGAGCCGGAGGGAACGTTCTACCTCTTCCCGAAATCGCCGATTGCGGACGACCAGGCGTTTGCGGACATGCTGGTCGAGGAGAATGTTGCGGTGCTGCCGGGGCGGGTGTTCGAGACGCCGGGGTATTTCCGGATCTGTCTGACGGCCAATGACGAGATGATCGAGCGGGCGTTGCCGGGGTTTAAGCGGGCGATGGAGAGGGTTGGGTGATCGGGGGAAGAAACCCCTCATCCCCTAGCCCCTTCTCCCACAAGGGGAGAAGGGGGACCGGAGGGGCATGACTCACTAGTCACCAAGGTGCTTTTGGCGGAGGTCGGCCATGAGCTGGTCGATGTAGGGCTGGCCGCCGGCCTGGACGCGCTCGACGAGGCGAGTGGGGCCTTCACCGGCGGGGCGGTGCTTGACGCCCCATTTGGCGATCTCGACCAGCGCCGGGATGAGGTCGATGGATTTCTCGGTCAGGCTGTAGATGACTTTCTGCTTGTGGCTGGGATCGGCGGATTTCGTGAGCAGCCCTTCGTCGACCATCTTCTTGAGACGATCGGCCAGAATGTTGGATGAGATGCCTTCGTCGGATTGCAGCAGCTCGCGGAAGTGCCGCTTGTCGAAGAAGGCGATGTCTCGAATGATCAGCAAGCTCCAGGGGTCGCCGAGGACCTCGAGCATGAGGTTGATCGGGCAACCGGAGCGATGAGTTGTTGTGGACGCTTTCATGTAATCTCCCCTTGTCATCTCCCTGCATTGCTATTATAATGCAACCAGTTGCATTTCGCAATCAGTGGTGATTGTGAATAGGAAGGGACGCACCTTCCGGGACTGCTCCGCATGGTTGCTCATCATGCTTGGCAAGCGGCAGATGAGCAGATGGATGGCCAAGGAGCTGGCGACAACGATGCGCAAGACGCTCAATGGAGAGCGCCGGCGCTTGTCAATCGGTAACGATCGAGAAGAGCTCAACCTTCACCGGTCTGTAGCTCTAACGGTAGCGCGCCAACTCATGTCCGGCCCGCACTGGCATGGGGGCTGTCCGAAATGTTTGGCGGCAGTCGATAAGAGCACCTGCGAGCTTATCGACTGCCTGGCGCGACGTGGTACGTGTTCATTCTCTATCGACAACCTGTGAAGGAAGAGGGGCCGAGCGTTGCGGAAGCTGATCTATACACACATGGTGTCGCTCGATGGCTACATCGAGGTCGACGAATCGTCGGAGCACCAGGATTGGGCCATTGGTGGCGACGATCTGCAGCGACATTTCTATGAGATCGAGAGCACGATCGATGCTCACCTCTACGGTCGCAAAGTCTATGAAGTTGTGGCCTCTGCCTGGTCGATGTTTGCGGGCGATCCTTCAGTGTCGAAGGATAGGGCTGCCTACGCTCACCTCTGGATGGAGAAGCCGAAGTTTGTCTTCTCGAGGACGCTGGAACATGCTGAGTGGAATACACGCGTGATCAACGACGATGCAGTCGAGGTGGTGCGGAAGCTCAAGGCTGAGGCTGGCAATGATCTTATGCTCTATGGCGGAAACCTCGCTGCAGCGCTTATCCCGCATGGTCTGGTGGATGAATACCGGCTCTATATCCAGCCGGTTGTGATTGGAACTGGCACGCTCATGTTCCAGGGACTGGATGACTTGCTACGCCTCCGTCTGCTGGAGACGCGGACCTTCGATGGTGGCGTTGTGCTTCACCACTACGCAAGCGCTGAAGCTTGATGTTGGTGGAGGATATGAAGGAATCCGTCGTATGAACATGCCCCGCGTTGTTTCTCAGGCTGAAAGGCGAGCCGCAAGATCCGCCATATGTGTGGCGGAGACGTCACGACAGCAACGACGAATAAAAGGTAGATAGCGAGGCCGGGAATCGATGTTGATTTCCGGCCTCAGTGCTTCCGGCGATTGGAAGGAAAGCAGAATGCAGCAAGAGAAGATTGTTGAGATCATGAACGGGCCGGTTGCGCAGGATCTGTTGAACGCCGCTATCCCCGCCCGGATGGCGTATACGGGACTCGATGGCGGGCCGAGGGTGATTCCGATGGGATTCTATTGGAATGGTGAGCAGATCATCATGGCTTCGCCCACGAACACCTACAAGGTGCGGGCTCTGGCTGAGAATCCTAGGGTGGCGCTGACGGTCGATACGAATGTCCAGCCGCCAAAGATTTTGCTGATGCGTGGCACGGCGAGCATGGAGATTGTCGACGGGGTTCCGCAGGAGTATTTGGACGCTTCGAGGCGGCAGGTTGGCGAGGAGAACATGGCGGAGTTTGAGGTGACGGTGCGGTCGCTCTACAAGCAGATGGCCATTATCTCGATCGCATTGGAGTGGGTGAAGGTTATTGATTTTGAGACCACGCTGCCGAGCGCAGTGGAGGAGCTCGTGCGTGAGCAGGCAGGGTAGGAAGAACCCTTCGCCGGTTGTCGGGAGTCGGTTGGGGGCACCCCCTCATCCCCTAGCCCCTTCTCCCACAAGAGGAGAAGGGGGACCGGGCAAGGGTACGTTTCCGCAGAAACTGTTGGAAAGGTTGGCAATATGACAACGGGCACCAATGTGCAGCTGCCCACGACGGACAATGGGTCGATGATCGAGGCAAATGGCGTGGATCTGTATGTCGAGACGTTCGGCGATGAGGCCGATCCGGCGATTCTGTTGATTCATGGGGCAGCGACGTCGATGTATGGCTGGCAGGTGGAGTTTTGTCAGCGGCTGGCGGATGGCGGCAGGTATGTCATCCGCTTCGATCAGCGCGATACGGGACAGTCGGTGAGCTATCCTCCAGGCCGTCCTGACTATTCATTTGCGGATCTCTCGCGAGATGTTCTGGGGATTTTGGATGCGTTGGCGATCGAGCAAGCGCATCTGGTGGGCATCTCGATGGGTGGCGGGATTGCGATGGGTGCGGCGTTGATGGCTCCGGATCGGGTGGCGTCGCTGACGTTGATGTCGTCGAGCCCGGGTGGGCCAGGTTTGCCGCCGATGTCGGAGGAATTTATCGCGTTTGTCAGTGAGCAGGAGCCGCCGGATTGGTCGGACCGTGAGGCGGCGGTCGAGCACATGCTGGCATTTCTGGAGATCTGCATGGCCCCGCAAGAGCAACTCGACCGGGCGTGGTGGCGCGAGGCGCTGGGGCTCGATCTGGACCGGACAGTGAATGTGGAATCGAGCCAGATCAATCACTTCTCGCTCAAGCCCGACCCAGGGATGCCCGAGCGACGGGATGAGATCGGTGCGCCGACGCTGGTGATCCATGGAGACCAGGACCCGGTCTTCCCGCTGGGGCACGGTGAGGCGCTGGCGCAGCGGATTCCTGGCGCACGCCTGCTGGTGCTGGAGGATGCGGGGCACTTGATGCTGGAGCCGACGTGGGACCGGATCGTGCCTGCGATTCTGGAGCATACCGAGGGAGGGGCGTAGCCGATGCGCAAGGTGATCTATTCGATGCTGGTCTCGCTGGATGGCTGTATCGCGGATGCGAAAGGTGATTTCAGCTGGTCGGAGCCGGATGAGGAGCTGCACCGGCTCTTCAATAATGAGCAAAAGAAGGCGAGTGCGCTGCTCTATGGGCGGCGGATGTATGAGCTGATGGCGGACTTCTGGCCGACGGCGGATCAATTGCCGGATGTGCCGGACTACGTCGCCGAATTTTCGCGTGACTGGCGAGATACCGAGAAGGTGGTCTTCTCGACGACACTGGACTCGGTAGGGCCGAACGCGCGGCTGGTGCGGGAGAACGTGGCTGAGGAAGTTGCGGCGTTGAAGGCGCAGCCGGGCGGCGATATGAGCGTCGGAGGTGCGGGCATCGCTGCGAGTTTCACTGAGCTTGGCTTGATCGATGAGTACCGGCTCTATATTCATCCTGTAGCAGTAGGAGCGGGCAAGCCGATGCTGCAGGTGTTGGGTGATCCGCTCAAGTTGAAGCTGGTTGGCACTCGCGCGTTCGATTCAGGTGTGGTTGAGCTGCGGTATCAGCCAGATTGATGCTGCGTGCGAGGAGTGCACGATGAAACGTGGTGACATACACGATGCCTTGGCGGAGTATGTCGAGCGGGGTGAGATTCCCGGCCTGATTGGGCTGATCAAGCGTGGTGACGAGGTGCATGTCGAGGCGCTGGGTACGCTGGCGCTGGATGGCGCCCAGCCGGTGACGCGGGACTCGATCTTCCGCGTGGCATCGATGACGAAGCCGGTGACGGCGGTCGCGACGATGATGCTGATTGAAGATGGCCTGTTGAGCCTGGATGATCCGGTCGAGCGTCTGCTGCCGGAGCTGGCAGACATGCAGGTGCTGCGGAGCATCGATGCGGAGATCGACGACACGATGCCCGCCAAGCGATCGATCACGGTCTGGGATCTGTTGACGTTCACGCACGGGTCAGGGCTGGTGATTGCAGAGCCGGGGACGTATCCGATACAGCGGGCGATGGAGGCGACCGGGCTGGGAGATGGTCCGCCGCGACCCGGCACGTTTCCGGAGCCGGATGTTTGGATCGCGATGCATGGCTCGCTGCCGCTGATGCATCAGCCGGGTGAAGGCTGGATGTACAACACCGGTTCAGATATTCTGGGCGTCTTGATTGCGCGTGCCGCAGATCAGGAATTTGACGCCTTTTTGCGCGAGCGGATCTTCGAGCCGCTGGGCATGGGAGATACGGATTTCTGGGTACCCGAGGCGAAGATGGATCGATTTGCCACAAGCTACGTGCCGGATTTCGAGGGCGGCGAGCTGACGCTGAATGATCCGGCTATTGGTGGCCGGTGGAGCCAGCGGCCGGTGTTTCAGGCTGGCGGTGGCGGCTTGGTCTCGACGCTGGATGACTATCTCGCGTTCGGTGAGATGCTGCTGGGCGGCGGCGCATATCGGAGCAAGCGTCTGCTCAGCCAGGAATCTGTGCAGCTGATGACGCAGGATCATGTGCCGGCCGCGGTGAAGGCGACGTCGACAGGAGTCGATCTGATTCTCGGAGGCCAGGGCTGGGGATTTGGGCTGCAGATTGTGACGCGGCCGTCGTCGGCGACGGGTCCGGCAGGCACGTTTGGCTGGGCGGGAGGGCTGGGGACGGCTTTCTCGGTGGACCCGGTCAACGATCAGATTACGATGTTGTTGACGCAGGTGGCGTTCAGCTCGCCAGCGCCGCCAGCGGTCTTCGTGGATTTTTGGCGATTGGCGTATCGGGACATAGCGTAAGGCAAGACACCATGTGCCGGAATATCAAGCGGTTGTTCAATTTCGAGCCAGCGGCGACGGACGAAGAGATCCGCGCGGCGGCGCTGCAGTATGTGCGCAAGATCAGCGGCTTCACCAAGCCCTCCAGGGTGAATGAGGCAGCGTTCGAGGCGGCGGTCGATGACATCGCTGCGATCTCGGCACGGCTGCTGGATTCGCTGGAGACGCAAGCCCCGCCGCGGGATCGCGAGGTCGAGGCGGCCAAGGCGAAGGAACGCGCGGCAGCACGATTCGGGGCGGCTTAGGGTTTGCTGTCTCGTAGGTCGATACGCCAGTGGTTGCAGCGCAGGATGGTGTTGGCGTAGTGGACGTCTTCTGCGCCCAGGAGCTCGAATCCGGCTCTGTGGCAGAGGGCGTTTGAGGCGGCGTTGTCGATACCCGGGTAGGCGTGGATGACGCTGAAGCGTTGCCGGGTGCGCGCCATATCGAGGACTGCGTGCAGGGCTTTGGTGGCGATGCCGCGACCCTGGAACGCTGGCAGCACGGTCCAGCCGATCTCGTTGATGCGTTCGACTCCCTCGTCGTGTTGCCAGAGGCTGATATTGCCAGCGACCTGATCCGATTCATTCCCCAGCAAGATTTTGAAGGCCCAGGCTTCGCCTCGGTCGATGGAGCGCAGGACGTTGTCGAGGATGCGTGGCACGTTCTCGCGTGGGAGCGGTCCACCGAGATGCTGCATCATGGCAGGGTCGCAATAGATGGCCTCGTAGAGTGGTAGATCGTCCTTGGTGACGGGTCGGAGTTCCACGCTGAATTCTCGCAATCATTGGACACGAACAGATGATCTAGTATACGATGTGACTTGCAGGCAACGGTGAACGTACGGCGCGCCCGGTTGAGGTGGAGGAGTGTGTTCGTGAACGGGTCGGATGCTGGTGCGATTCAGGATCAGGTCGCGGCGGTCTATGAGACTGAATCGCGGCGAGTGTTCGCGACGCTGGTGCGAGTGCTGGGGGATTTCGATCTGGCGGAGGATGCGCTGCACGAGGCGTTTGTGGCGGCGATGGCGCAGTGGCCGCGTGACGGGATGCCGCGCAACCCACGCAGCTGGCTGGTCTCGACGGGCAGATTCAAGGCGATTGACCGGATCCGTCGCCGGGGGCGTTTCGATGCGGCGCTGCCGGTGCTGGCACAGGAGCTGGAGGCGGTTGCCGAGCTGGATGTCGATCTGGATGATGATGCGATTGAGGACGACCGGCTGCGGCTGATCTTCACCTGCTGTCACCCGGCACTCGCGATGGAGGCGCGGGTTGGGCTGACGCTGCGTGAGGTTTGCGGGCTGACGACGGAGGAGATCGCGCGGGCATTTCTGACGAAGCCGGCCACGCTGGCGCAGCGCATTGTGCGCGCCAAGAACAAGATTCGGGATGCTGGGATTCCCTATCACGAGCCATCGCCTGCCGAGATGCCGGAGCGGCTGGATGGCGTCTTGCAAGTGATCTATCTGATCTACAACGAGGGCTATCTGGCGTCTTCGGGGGATAGGTTGACGCGGGCCGATCTCTCAGGCGAGGCGATCCGGCTGGCGCGGCTGCTGGCGGAGCTTTTGCCAGATCCGGAAGTGCATGGGTTGCTGGCGCTGATGTTGCTGCAGGAATCGCGACGGGCGGCGAGATCGACCCCTGATGGTGATCTGATCGTGCTGGAGGAGCAGGACCGGTCGCTATGGGATCAGGAGCAGATCGCGGAAGGCCGGAGGTTGGTGGATATGGCGCTGATCTCGCGACGGTTTGGTCTCTACACGATCCAGGCGGCGATTGCGGCGGTACATGCGGACGCCACGACGCCGGAGGAGACGAACTGGGCTGAGATCGTGGCGCTCTACGATGTGTTGCTGGCCTGGAGCGGATCGCCGGTGGTGGAGCTGAATCGAGCGGTTGCAGTGGCGATGCGTGACGGAGCCGAGGAGGGCTTGATGCTGATCGACGCGATTCTGGAGCGTGGAGATCTGGCAGGTTATCACCTGGCCCACGCAGCACGGGCGGATTTGTTGCGGCGTTTGGGCCGGGCGGAAGCGGCGCGGTCGGCCTATGGGCAGGCGCTGGCGCTGGTAGAGGCTGGGCCAGAGCGACGCTATTTGGAGAGGAGGATGGGGGATGGGTGATCGGGGATCGGTGTCCGGGAACCAGGGAGACTGACAGCTCCGGCATCGGAGCGCAATTTCAGAACGTCATCCCGAGGAATTCGAGGGATCTCTCACCTGGACTGGCAACCTAGACCATCGTCCCCTTCAGTTCACGATCTCCTGAGAGATCCTTCGACAAGCTCAGGATGACATTGGGTGTGGTCGTTTCAATGGGGACGATGAGAGGTGCGGACATTCCTCCGGAGAGGTAACAACGCCTGCCATCGTCAGTACTCAGACGACCACCCCCGTTGTCATCCTGAGCGAAGCGTAGCGGAGTTGAAGGATCTCTCACCCTGATTGGCAACCGAGACGAACGTCCCCATGCAATTCACGATCTCCTGAGAGATCCTTCGACAGGCTCAGGATGACAGGGGATGTGGCCGTCTGAATGTGGACGATGAGAGGTGCGGACGATCTTGTGAGAGATCCTTCGACAGGCTCAGGATGACAGGTGGGCGGGGTCGTCTGGATGGG
>CAYNTE010000105.1:0-10095 GCA_964399615.1 uncultured Thermomicrobiales bacterium | reverse complement strand
ACGAAGCCAGAGCTTCCGCTACGCATCGCGAAATCAATCTCGCTGAAGTGCTGGTTCACGCGCACCAGGTCCGCCAGCTCGAACCGGCCGGCCATCTTACGCAGGTCATCAGCAGCTTCTTCTTGCTCGACACCAGCGCGCAGCATGAGCATCATGCGCAGGGCAGAGACGACCTGACGGCTGAAACTCCGCACGTCCTGACCGCTATCAACGACGTCGCCGATCACGCGAAGTCCGGTGGCGGCGTCTTGGTCCGCGATGGCTTCAATGAGCGCCAGTGTCCGCTCGTCATGCGAGAGTCCCAGCATCCGGCGGGTCAGATCAATATCGATGACGGCATCTTCACCAACGCTGGCCGTGCGCAGCATGTCGATCAGGCTGAGCGCATCACGCAGACTCCCCGTCGATTGGCGCGCCACGACGAGCAGGGCGTCATCATCGATCTTGATGCCTTCTCGTTCGCAGACATCACGCGCGCGCTGCATCACCTTGTCGACCGGAATGCGGTGGAAGTCAAATCGCTGGCAGCGCGAGGCGACGGTCTCAAGCAGCTGATCGGGGTCAGTCGTGGCCAGGACGAAGGTCGTATTAGGAGGGGGCTCTTCCAGCGTCTTGAGAAAGGCGTTGAACGCATCACGCGTCAGCCGGTGCGCCTCGTCGATGATGTAGAACTTGTGCCGCAATTGCGTCGGCGCGTAGCGGACCTGCTCACGGAGATCACGGATATCTTCGATGCCACGATTGGACGCCGCGTCGATCTCGATAATATCGGTCGTGCGGCCTTCGTTGATGGCTCTGCACGATGGACACTCGTTGCAGGGGCGCTGGTCAGGATCGGGATGCTCGCAATTGACGGCTTTGGCAAGCAGTCGCGCAGTCGTCGTCTTGCCGGTGCCGCGCGGACCGCAGAAGAGGTAGGCATGCGAGACACGATCCTGAGCAATCGCGTTTTTCAGCGTGCGGCTGATGTGCTCCTGCCCGACGAGCTCGGTCTCAGCAAATGTCTCGGGACGGTACTTGCGATAGAGTGACTGCGTGCGGCCGCCCTGATCTCTCGCTTGATCCATGCAATCTCTAGCTTCCCACCGACGTAACCTATGGAAGACGGCTGTGCCATCGTATCCTGTCCGTACATCCTTCGCTCAGTATAGCGGAGATGGCAACTGGCACGAAGGAGAATCATACGATCGATGGGCACGCTCTACCTCGTCGCTACACCAATCGGCAATCTGGAAGACATCACCGAGCGGGCCACCCGGGTGCTGCGCGAGGTCGATCTCATCGCCGCCGAAGACACTCGTCACGCCGCGCCGATGCTGAAACATTACGGGATCACGACACGTCTGATCAGCTTCCACGGCGACAGTCCAGCGAGCCGCCTCAACGAGATCATCGAGCATGCAACCACTGGTGACGTTGCCGTCATCTCCGACGCCGGCATGCCGGGCATCTCTGATCCTGGAGGTGAACTCGTGCAACTGGCATGGCAGCGCGGCATCCCGATCATCCCGATTCCAGGCGCGTCCGCTGTCCCGCTGGCTGCAGCAGTTTCCGGCGACGCCGACCGTGGATTCATCTTCGCTGGCTTCTTGCCGCGCAAGTCGGGTGAACTGCGAGAGCGGCTGCAGGCACTCGCTCAGGCTGATCTACCAATCGTTGTCTTTGAATCACCGAACCGCGTGAGAAGGCTGCTGGAGACCATCGCCGGTGTGCTTCCCGATGCAACGATCACCTACGGTCGTGAGATCACCAAGCTCCACGAAGAGTGGCAACGCGGACCCGCAGCTGATCTCCTCAACACCCTCACCGAACGCGGCGAATTCACCCTCGTCATCTCAGCACCGTCTCCACCCGACCCCGCAGCCGAACGCCTCGACGACGTGCTCCAGCTCGCGCTCGACAGCGGCATGAGCGTCCGCGATGCGGCGGCGCTAGCCTCAGTCGCACTGGATGTCTCGAAGAGCCAGGCGTATCAACGGGCTATAGAGCTTCGGGATCGCTAGGTCCGCCTTCTGCCGAGTGCCCGGGGTTGGAAGGCGAGGGCGCGGCGGTGGATGAGGATGCTCTGGATGATGCCGATGGCGATCAGGTTTGTCACGAGTGATGTGCCGCCGAGGGAGATGAATGGCAGCGGGATGCCGGTGACGGGCATCAGGCCAACGTTCATGCCGATGTTGACGAAAGTCGGGAAGGCCAGCATCGCCGTCAGCCCGGTCGCCAGATACTGACCAAACGCGTCGCGCGACTCACCGATGGCGCGAGTCATGCGATAGAAGAGCATCAGGAAGACGACGAAGAGCGCAATCCCGCCGACGAAGCCAAACATGCTCATGGCATGGGCGAAGATGAAGTCGGTCGTATCGACCCGCAGGAATTCGAACTCGGTCTGCAACCCGCCGTCGAGCCCGTGTCCGAACCAACCCGCGGAGCCGATCGTTACTTGCGCCTGGACGATGTTGAAGCCGGTGCCAAAGTAATCGCGGTAGGGATCGAATGAGACCAGCAGACGGTTGCGCTGATAATCCTGCAGCACGAATTCCCAGGCAAGGAACCCGATTGGGATCATCGCCAGGATGAAACCGAGGACGTAGAGCATTCTGGTGCGCGATAGTGCCAGCATGATGATCCAAACGAAGAGGAACACGAGCGCGGTACCCAGATCCGGCTCGATAAAGACCAGACCAAACGGAATGACCGCGATGAGACCCGAGATGATGAAGTTGTACCAGCGGTCCATCGTCTCGTGGCGGCTGCTCAGGAACGCCGCCAGGGCGATGATCAGCCCGAGTTTGGCGACGTCGGACGGCTGAAATGAGATCGGTCCGATATAGATCCAGCGCACAGAGCCGGTCGTCTCGGTCCCGACGGCCAGCACCAGGAAGAGCAGCAGGTTGGAGATGATGTAGATCGGGATCGCCAGCGACTTCAGGAAGCGGTAGTTGATCGACGCGACGACGCCCATCGCGATCATCCCGACGATGGCGTACGCCGCCTGGCGCACGACGGCATCACCGGGTGAGATCGAGCTCGCCCCGCCGGCACTCCAGATTGTGACCAGCCCGAAGGCAGTCAGCATACCTACCAGAATGAAGAGGTAAAAATCGGCCTCAGAGGCCTGTCGCGCGCGTCCGCGAAACCCCGCGACGTCAGCGATTACCGCCATGCCAGAACGAAACTCCCCGAAGATCGGCTCAACCGCACGATGGACAAATCCACCGCGTAGATCCTATCACTCACAGAATCCACGTTGAAGCAGCTTGGTACGCGGCGCATCATCTAGCCGGGCAACCCGTCGAGCGAGCGCTCGATCACGCCACTCTCGAAGCGTTCGAGATAGAGCCGCTCGATCGGTATCGCTGTCTCGCCCTCGGTGATCAGGTCTGCGGTGAGCACGCCGATATAGGGTGAAAGCGCAAATCCGTGGCCCGAGAAGCCAGCCGCCATCAGAAAGCCCTCAACACCCTTCACCGGCCCGAGAATCGGCACGACGTCGTCGGTCTCCGCCTCCAGCCCCGCCCAGACGCGCATGATGCTGGTGCGCTTCAAGCGCGGCCAGATGGCTGACGAATGGTCGGCGCTGCCTGCAATGCTGTTGTGGCGGTTGCGGCCGATCGGCGGCAGGATATCTTGATAGACACTGGCAGGCCAGCCTCCACCGATCAGATAGTGGCCGGTGCGCAGTTGTTTCAGGCTGAGCATACGCCCGACGCAGCCGACCACCGGATCAAGATCGTGCGTCATCTGCGTCGTCAGCACCATCTGCGGTGCTCGCGTGTGGATCGGCAGCTCTACGCCGACCATCGCGGCGATTCTGGGACTCCAGGCGCCGGCGGCGTTAACCACCCAGTCGGTTTCAATGAGTCCATCCTCTGTCTCGACGCCGGTCACGCGCCCCGAATCGGTGCGGATGCCGGTAGCCGGTGTCTCCTCCAGAATCGTTGCGCCTGCACGTGCCGCGGCAGCTCCGAATGCCTTGGTCGTCCAGATCGGGTTGGCGTGGCCATCGGTCGGACAATAGGAGCCTGCCAAAATCTGCTCGCCAACGCCCGGGGCAACGGCACGAACGTCGTCGCCGTAGAGCATCCTGACGTCTAGCCCCAGATCCTGCTGATCATTGACGCGCTGCTCGAGTACGGGAATGTCTGCTTCGTTCTCGACGAGCACTAGGTGCCCCTGCTGGTGGTAATCGACGTCGGCCCCAAGTTCGTCACTGAGACCGGGCCACATGGCGATGGCTCGCATGGCAATTGGCAATTCACGCGGATCGCGGCCCTGCTGGCGCACACCACCGGCACTCGCCCCTGATGCCGCCGAGGCCAGCTGGCGTGCTTCGAGCAGCGTCACGTTCGTCCCACGTTTGGCCAGTTGATAGGCGATTGATGTCCCCTCGACGCCACCACCGATGACGACGACGTCTGCACCTGAGGTTGTGCTCATGAATACCTTCCCTCGAATCGCGATCAGATATCGCTCGCGCCAGACATTCGCGCGAAGCGAGAATCAGACCTCTTCGAGTGAATCGCGCAGAATGTCGAAATACTCTAGCGCAAGGCCGGTACCGATCGCCACGGCCGAGAGAGGATCATCGGCGACGTAGCACGGCACACCGGTGACCTCGGTCAGCAGGTCGCTCAGGCCACGCAAGAGCGCGCCACCGCCAGTCAGGATCATGCCCTTGTCGATGATGTCTGAGGAGAGTTCAGGCGGTGTCTCTTCAAGAACGGCGCGAATCACGCCGATAACCGCCTCCAGAGGCTCGTTGATCGCCTCGACTGCCTCGTTCTGATGCAAGCGGATCGTGCGTGGCAGTCCCGCCACCTCATCGCGACCCCGCACATCGATCACCACATCTTCATCGGTCGGGATGGCGGAGCCGATGGCGATCTTGACCTCTTCGGCGCTGCGCTCGCCAATGCGCAGGTTGTACTTGCGCTTGACGTAGTTCATGATCGCCTCGTCGAATTTCCCGCCGCCGACCCGGATCGAGCGCGCGACGACGCAGGCATTCAGGGAGATAACGGCTACTTCGGTCGTGCCTCCGCCGATATCGATCACCATATTACCGCTGGGATCGGCCACCGGAACACGCGCCCCAATTGCAGCGGCCAGCGGCTCGACAATCAGGTGCGCACGTCGCGCTCCAGCTGCCAGCGCCGCGTCACGAACAGCTCGCCGCTCGACACCGGTGACGCCAGCAGGCACGCTGATCATGACATCGGGTTTAGTGAGCGAGAAGCGACCAGCCGCACGGGTGATGAAATAGCGCAGCATCTCTTGAGTCACGATATAGTCGGCGATCACGCCCTCTTGCATCGGACGCACGACCTCGATCGTTTCGCGAGGTTCGCGGCCAAGCATGTTGCGTGCCTCGATGCCGACGGCCTTCACCCGCCCATCGCGGGAGGAGATGGCCACGACCGATGGCTCGTTCATCACAATGCCACGTCCCCGGACAAAGACCAGGACGTTTGCGGTGCCAAGATCAATTCCTAGCTGTTTCGCCACGCACGATCCCCACGTTTGAGATGCTCTGCACTATCAGACTCACGGGCACGACCCAGGCCAAGCTGGGCACCATACCAGTATAAAAGACAGGTCTTAGATATAGGTGATTTGCGCGCCAAGGGCCTGGAACTTACTGACAATATCCTCATACCCACGCTGGAGGTGATGAATGTCGCTGATCGTTGTTTCGCCCTCAGCAACCAGCCCGGCAAGGATCAGACATGCGCCAGCTCGAATATCGAGCGCCGTCACGTCCGCGCCACGCAACTTCGTCGGGCCGATGATCTTTGCCTCCTGATTGCTGACCTGCTCGTACTTTGCACCCATATCGCCGAGTTCGCTCAGGTATCGCAACCGGTCGTTGTAGACGCGATCGAAGATGCGGCTCTCGCCCTCTGCCTGCGTCAGCATCACCGCAACAGCGGCCTGCAAGTCGGTCGGGAATCCCGGGAATGGCAGTGCCTGAATCTCGAGCGGCGTCAGCGGCCCACGGTTGCGCACCATCATTGAGTGCTCGCTCCACCATACTTCTGCGCCAGCTTCACGCAGTTTGGCGGTCAACGGAGCCATATCGGGCTTGTTGACATTATCGAGAATCAGTTCACCGCGCGTGATAGCCGCGGCTATTGCAAATGTCCCGGCCTCCAGTCTGTCGGGCAAAATTGAGGCGTGGAATCCACCGAGACGCTCGACCCCATTGATCTCGAGCATATGCGACCCGCGGCCATTGATGTTAGCGCCCATGGTGTTCAGCACATCAACGACGGCGCCGATCTCTGGCTCTGTCGCAGCATTGATGATCGTTGTTCTGCCTTGCGCCAGCGTCGCGGCCATCAGCAGATTTTCCGTGCCGGTGTGGCTCGGGTAATCCATATACACCTCTGCGCCACGCAGCCGGGTGCAACGCATGCGATAGAAGCCGTCGAGCACCTCGACATCGGCTCCCATGCGCCGGAATCCACGCACATCGACATCGACAGGCCGGCTGCCAAGCTTGCAGCCACCTGGCGCAGCGGTCTCCACCTCACCATAGCGCGCCAGAATGGGACCACTGACGAGGAACGAGGCGCGCATCTTGCTCACCAGTTCCTGTGGCGCGACCTTCTCCTTGATATCCAGAGCATGGATCGTGACGCGGTGAGCTTCTGGGTCAATCGTGACTTCCGCACCCAGTTTCTGCAGCAGCTCCGCCATCACATAGACATCGTTGAGGATGGGAACGTTTTCGAGGACGCAGGGCTCATCCGTAAGCAGCGCCGCGGCCATGATCGGCAGGAGCGCGTTCTTCGCGCCACCTATCGCGACACGACCATTCAACGCTAGACCACCAGTGACTTTGATACGGCTCCCATCGATATGCGGTCGATCGGGGAACGCTGTCGCAGTTGGTCCTTCGAGATGCTGTACCGAAGTTTTCAAGTGATTGCCTCTCCTGAACGCGACTCGGCTTCACAATTGTGACCCAAGTGGCGTCCAGAAGCTACTCCGGACGAGGTTGTGCGGAAGGTGCGCCAGTTCGCCGGCGTCGCTGCACCACTCTGGCGCGGATGCGCGCCCGTCGCAGCGAGGCCACCGCACGCTCTAAATCGAGATCGGTCGTGGCGTCTGAAATGCGCTCCTCTGCACGCTCCCGTGCCCGGTCGACACGCTCCAGATCGATCTCTTCGATGCGCTCGGCAGTGTCCGCAAGAACCGTCACCCGATCGGCAACGACCTGCAAAAATCCACCGAAAACGACGAGCGTCTGCTCCTCGATGCCCTGACGAACGACCAGCTCACCGGCGGAGAGCAGGCTGAAGAGTGCCGCGTGCCGGGGCAAAATGCCCAGCTGACCATCGGCGCCCGGAGCCAGCACCATGTCGACATCTTCCGCGCGGAAGACGACGCGCTCGCCGGTCACCACTTCGACTGTGAGCTTGGAGTTTGCTGACATCTCTGCCCTCCTGGCGCGCGATATTGCTGACGGCTCCCGAGTCAATCACCCGGGAACCGTCGAATTTACTGGTCTAACCCTCTGCCGCCATGCGTTCGGCTGCCTCGATAGCCTCATCGATGGTGCCGACCATGTAGAAGGCCTGCTCTGGAAGATTGTCGTGCTTACCTTCGAGGATCTCCTTGAAGCCCCGCACCGTCTCGGAGCGCTCGACATAGCGGCCAGGGCGGCCCGTGAACTGCTCGGCCACGAAGAACGGCTGGGACATGAAGAACTCGATGCGTCGCGCACGGGCGACGGTCTGGCGGTCGTCATCACTCAATTCCTCGATACCGAGAATGGCGATGATGTCCTGCAGGTCGCGATAGCGCTGCAAGACGCGCTGCACCTCACGAGCGGTGTCATAGTGCTCTTGCCCGACCACGTTCGGATCGAGAATGCGCGACGACGATGCCAGCGGGTCGACTGCCGGGTAGATACCACGGTCAGAGATCGACCGCTCCAGCGAGATCGTGCCGTCGAGGTGAGCGAAGGTCGTTGCAGGCGCAGGGTCGGTGTAGTCGTCTGCGGGCACATACACGGCCTGCATCGAGGTGATCGAGCCTCGGGTGGTCGAAGTGATGCGCTCCTGCAGGGCGCCCATCTCGGTACCAAGCGTCGGCTGGTAACCCACTGCACTCGGCATACGACCGAGGAGCGCCGACACTTCCGAACCAGCCTGAACGAAGCGGAAGATGTTGTCGATGAAGATCAGCACATCGCGGCCCTCATCGCGGAAATACTCAGCGATTGTCAGACCGGTGAGGCCGACGCGAAGTCGCGCACCGGGCGGCTCATTCATCTGACCGAAGACCATGACGGTCTTATCGATAACGCCCGATTCGTGCATCTCACCGTAGAGCTGCGTGCCCTCGCGGGTCCGCTCACCGACACCGCAGAAGACGGAATAGCCACCGTGCTGCGTGGCGATGTTGCGGATGAGTTCCTGAATGATGACTGTCTTGCCGACGCCTGCACCACCGAACGCGGCCATCTTGCCGCCGAGGGTGAACGGCGCGACGAGGTCGACGACCTTCATGCCCGTCTCGAAGACCTCAACGGTCGTGGCCTGCTCTTCAAAGGATGGCGGGTCCTGGTGAATACCGCGCGTTGTCGCGCCTTCGACCGGACCTTCAGCGTCAATGACGTTTCCTGTAACATCGAAGATGCGCCCGAGCGTCGCTTCGCCAACTGGCACCTGAATCGAGCCGCCGACCTTGCGCACGGAAACACCGCGTTGCAAGCCATCGGTGGTCGACATCGCCACAGTGCGCACCCAGTCGTTGCCGAGGTGCTGCTGAACCTCAAGGGTCAGCAATTCACCATCGGGCATCGTAATCTCGAGCGCCTCATAAATTTCGGGCAGCTCACCATCGGGAAACTCGACATCGACAACCACGCCCTGTACTTGAACGACGCGGCCTGTTCCCTGGGCTGTATCGACTGCCATGTCCTACTGCTCCTTACCTCTGCGCACCGTCTCGTTGCGGGCGCTGGCTGATCTGATGAACTATCCCAGCGCCACAGCGCCAGCGGCAATTTCTGAAACTTCTGCGGTAATCTGTGTCTGACGAGCCTTGTTATAAGTGAGCGTCAACTCATCAACCAGCTCGTTCGCATTGTCGGTCGCGCTCTGCATCGCCACCATGCGAGCTGCCCATTCACTTGCGATCGCTTCGAGCATCGCCTGGTAGACCTGAATCTCGACGTAGCGTGGTAGCAACGCCTCCAGCACGGTCGCGCGATCTGGTTCAAAGATGAAATCGCGGGCGATATTTGCCGTATCTACGTCATCTGGCGGCTCGATCGGCAACAACTGGCGCACGGTTGGGCGCTGCGTCAACACATTGACGAACTCTGTGTACACCAGATGTACCGAGTCGACCTTGCCTTCGACAAAGTCGTTGATTGCGATATTCACAATTGGGCGGATATCTTCGATGCCTGGCCAGTCCGGCAGATTGGTAAATTCGCCCGCCATCTCGTATTGCGTGCGGCGGAAGAAGTCACGTGCCTTGCGGCCAACGGCAACGACTTCGACCGGAGCGCCAGCTTCGTCTCGCACAAACTCGAGAGACCGTCGCAGGATGTTGCTGGAGAGCGCACCGGCCAAACCTTTATCCGGAGAGATGATGACCATGCCAGCCTGCCCGATCGATGGACGTTGCTGGAGTAGCGGATACCGATCAGTCTCCAGATCCGACAGATTCGCAAGCGCAGCCATCATCGTGCGGATGCTCTCAGCATAGGCACGTGAGGCTTGGGTCCGCTCTTGCGCGCGACGCATCTTCGCCGCGGCTACCATCTGCATCGCCCGGGTGATCTTCGAGATGTTACCGACTGATCGAATTCGCCGGCGAATTTCTCGTGTGGTCGCCACTCTTCCCCCTCAGCTACCGCAACTGCAACAAAGGTTAGGCCTGCGTATCAACCGAGAATGTCGACTTGAAGGCGTCGACGAACTTGTTCATGGCCTCATCGTCATCGTCATTGAATCGGCCTTGCTCGAGGATCTTGTCCAGGAAGTCTCGATGCGACGATTCCATGAACTGGATGAACTCATCACGGAAGCGTTGCACGGCTTCAACAGGGATGTCATCGAGCTTGCCGTGCGCACC
>CAYNTE010000104.1:3230-10105 GCA_964399615.1 uncultured Thermomicrobiales bacterium | reverse complement strand
AAGACGCAACTGGCGCGCAAGCTACCGGAGGATCTGCCCGACCCCACGACGCGCCAGTCGATGACGAATCTCAAGGTGCGCTGGGGCGCCAACTACCGCATCCACTATGAGGTGATGATCAGCTCCGAGACGGGCAATGTCGAGCTGGGCCTGCACTTCGAGCACGATATGAAGAGCACTGGCCGGTTGCTGGAGCACTTCGATCGGTATATTCACGAGATCAAGGATCAGCTTGGGCAGAACTGTGAGCTGGAGCGCTGGACCCGCTCGTGGGGTCACATCTTCGAGGTCCACCCGATGCAACCCCTCACGGCGGAATTCGCCGAGATGCTGGCTGGCAGACTGGCCCTCTACATCATCGTGCTCCAGCCGATGCTCGAAGAGGCCTATGAGAGCGAGCTGGTCCCGCGTCAACCGAGACCAGCCACAGGCGGACGCTGGCGCAGGCGTCGGGGCTAGACGACGTCGGCGCGGCTCTCTTCCAGTGTCGCTGCCAAATCCTCGAGAATCTGGCTGAAGCCCTGATAACTCGCGACATACTCAGCCGACCACGGCGCGACCTGCCCAGCCTTGACTGCTGGATGTTCGGCCATGCTCGGCACGGCCATCAATTGTTCGATGGTGTACGAACCGGTGCGGATGTCATTGAGAATCAGGTCAGCTGGGTACTTCAGCGCTTGCTCCCAGCTGAGCGTCTCCCACCACTGCCCTGGCTGGACATCGGGGACAACCAGCTCGACACCAAGCTCCTGGTAATAGCGCAGGTCGGCAGCCGTCGCAGGTGAGGCGATATAGAGACCATCGTCTCTCGCGCCAACCACCAGAACCGACAGGCCAGGATTCTCCTCGGTAGCCACACGCACCTGATCGCCGGCGGCCTCGAACCGGGCCTTCGCAGTGGTGACTTCTGCACTCTCCAGATCTGCACCGAGCTTCCCGGCCAGTTCTTCGAATTCGTGGATCGGAGATGTGACGTCGACATCCATCAGACTGACTACCGCCAGCGGCGCAATCTCTCGCACCTGGGGCAGCACCTCTGCGTTGATTGCCCACGGCGAGTCTTCGACGAATATGGTGGTAACGATGAGGTCGGGCTCCAGCGCCAGCAGCGCCTCGACATCGAAATCCTCGAAGCCTTGTCCGATTGAGGTCATCGAATCGAGATCGAGGTTGCCAGCAGTCGGCTCGCGTGATCCATCCTCGCCCACTGCCAGCCCAAAGTAGCCGACTGGACGGATGCCGAAGTCCCAGAGCGCCGCTGCCGACCCCACCTCTGCCACGATACGCTCCGGAACCCTGTCCAGCGTGATCGTCTGGCCAGTGCCGTCGGTGAACTCGAAGCCAGTCGCGCCGGCTTCAGGCTCCGTCTCGTTTGGTGCTTCAGTTGCGGATTCTGCCGGCTCGCTTGTTTCCGTCTGCCCCGCGGTGGCGGCTTCGGTCTCGGTTTGCTCTACCTCGGCCTCGGTCTCTGACTCCGTTGCTTCCGCTTCGGTTGATGCTGTCGTGCTATCGCTGGTGTCGTCGTCATCATCTCCGCCACAAGCAGCAAGCAGGGCGCTGGCGGTGAGACCAAGCGCCCCGGCAAGAAGATGACGCCGGCTTACCCGTTGCGACCACAAACCAGATCTATCCCCCTCGTACACGTATGTCGCCTCCATACATTACGCTCAACCCTCCCCAACGATCGGGGACGTGGCAGCAGCGATCTGATCAGTCTTCAATCGGCGTGTGGTGGTCAAAGTTGGCAACGCCTTGCTTCCAGTGTCCCTGGAACCGGCAATATTCACGATCGAATCCACGCTCGTTCAGCAAGTACCGTCGAACATCGCGGGCCGTGTTCGCTTCGCCAGATACCCAGGTGAAGGAGCTGCCACTGGGGAACTCGATCGATCGCAACGCCGATTCGACCAGATCGATCGAGCCAGGCCGCGCGCCATTGCGATGGACCCAGTGATAGCCAACAGAGGCAGCAGTCTCGGCCTCCTGCTCTTCGCTGGCATCTTCGATCTCACCAACCACGATGGCGTGCACACCCTCCGGTAGTTCTTCGAGGTGGCGGGTGAACGACGGGAGTGAGGTCTCGTCACCGACCAGCAAACACCAGTCGTAGTCGGGGGCAACGACCAGCGATCCACGCGGCCCCGCGGTGCCGACCTTCGAGCCTGGGGTTGCGCTGGCAGCCCAGGTGGCGGCAGTGCCACGACCATGCAACACGAAATCGACATCCAGTTCACCGGCCTCGGCGTCAAAGCGGCGCGGTGTGAAGTCGCGGCTGACCGGACGCGGGCGATCCTCGGGATAGACGATCCCATCGTCGGTGATCGCTGGCAGTGCTGGCTCCGATTCGCCCTCGGCGGGGAAGAGCAGCTTGAAGTGATCGTGCGGCGAAGCAGAGGCGAATCCCTCAAGCTGCTCGCCACCGAGCGTGACCCGCAGCATGCGCGGCGTTACTTTCTCGATGCGCTTGACCTCGAGCAAGCGAAACGCCAGATCATAGCGGACTCTCTCGGCCCGCACGGCCTTTGCACTCATGAACCGTCCTTCTTCTACGGTCAATGCTGACCAATTCCGACCTGATAACTCGGGATTATGCTATAAGTGATGTAGTGGAATTGTCAAGCAGCTGCGATCTGGCACGTTGACATCGTTGACGCAGATCGCTAGGCTAATCCTGACTGCTTTACTAGGATTTGGCCCCAAGGGCTATTAACCGGCCATTTTCTAAAAAGCGAGTGTATGTGCAAGGGACTGAGATGGGTCCAGATCAGGCCGGAACCGATTGTGCGTCCGCGATGCGCACCGATTCACCCCCGATCGTCAACAAGGATCGTTCATGACCGCTACATCTGGATACGCGGAGATCGAAGCCCGGCGATCATTCACTGAGAGGTTCGGACGAACTGGCCGCTCTTTGGGTCTCTTGGTGGGTATCGGCGCACTGGCCTTCGTGATGCTGCTCAGCCTGCGCTTCGGTTCGCTGGAGATCAGCACCGCTGATGCGTGGGACGCGATCTTCGCCTACGACAGCACGAGCTACAACCAGGTTGTCGTTCGCGAGATGCGCTTGCCACGCACATTGATCGCCATTGCCGTGGGCGCTGGGCTGGCTGTCGCAGGCGCAACCATGCAAGCGGTGACGCGCAACCCCCTGGCTGGACCGTCGATTCTGGGCGTCAGCAGTGGCGCGAGTTTCGCGATCGTGACGGCTATCTTCTTCTTTAATATGACGGCGACATCGCAGTATCTCTGGTTTGCCTTCGGCGGAGCGCTGGCGGCTTCGGGACTCGTCTTCGCGATTGGTTCGGCTGGCCGTGACGGGGCATCACCAGTCAAGCTGGCGCTTGCCGGCGTCGTGGTCTCGGCACTGCTGTCGTCATGGACGGGCGCACTTCTGCTGCTCGATAAGGAGACGATGGACGCCGTACGCTTCTGGACAGCCGGATCGGTTGCTGGGCGCGATCTCTCGATCCTCGCCTCAGTCTCACCCTTTCTCGTACTCGGCACGCTTGCCTGCCTGTTCCTGGGCCACCAGCTGAACGTGCTGAATATGGGCGATGATCATGCCAAAGCGCTCGGGATGCACACCGGCAGAACGCGGGCGATTTGCTCGCTCCTGGTCGTATTAATCACTGGCGCGGCAGTCTCGGTTGCGGGTCCGATCGGCTTCGTTGGGCTGGCGACGCCGCACATCGTGCGCGCCCTTGTCGGGCCGGATTACCGCTGGGTCTTGCCCTATTCACTCCTGATCGGCGCGATGCTGCTGACCGGCGCGGACATTCTCGGTCGCATGGTAGCCCGGCCCGCTGAGATCCAGGTCGGCATCATGACGGCGCTGCTCGGCGCTCCCTTCCTCGTCTATATCGCTCGCAAGACGAGAGTGAGCGCATAGAGCATGGCGCAATCACAGATTCAGAGCCAGCAGATGGGCAAGCCAGGGCACATCACGATTCGCACCGGTCGTATTGCCGTGCGAGTCAATTACGGGGTCTTGCTGCTCTCGGCCATCGCTGTCGGCCTGATGATCATCTTTGCGGTCTGGGCGATGACCCTCGGCAGCTTCGATATGAGCCTCACCGAAGTTGCCAGAGCCGCGATCGGCAGGGGCACCGATGATCAGGAATTCGTGGTGCGGACGTTGCGGTTGCCGCGCGTGCTGGCTGCGATCCTGATCGGCGGCGCGCTGGCGATGTCTGGGGCAATTTTCCAGGGACTGGTGCGCAACCCGCTGGTCTCGCCAGACGTAATCGGCATCAACACCGGCGCGAGTCTCTTCGCCGTCTTCTGGATCGTGACTGGCGGCAATCCACGCCTGCTGCCGATCGGAGCGTTCACCGGTGCTATCGTGACGGCGGCGATCATCTATCTGCTGACCTGGAAGGGCGGTATCGCGCCGCAACGGCTGATCCTAGTCGGCATTGGTGTCGGCGCGGCAATCGCTGCCGGCACGACCTATTTGACGGTGGCCTACCCCATCGAGCAAGCCCGGCCTGCAATTGTCTGGTCGATGGGCTCGGTCTACGCCAGCACCTGGAGCGATGTTCGCATTCTGGCGATCAGCTTGCTGCTGCTCGCTCCACCGGCCGTACTGCTGATGTGGCCGATGCGCGCGATGCAACTCGGCGATGACATCTCGCGTGGCGTTGGCGTCCCCATCGAACGGCTCCGCCTGGCGCTGATCGCGATCGGGTGTCTGCTGGCTGGCGCTGCTGTCTCGGTGGCGGGGCCGATTGGTTTCGTCGCGCTGATGGCCCCACATGCGGCGCGCATGATCGCTGGCCCGCTCAGTGGTGGGGTGCTCGTCTTTAGCGCCCTGATCGGCGCTTGCTTCTTGCTGCTGGCCGATGTTGTAGCTCAGCACCTCTTGCCGGTTTCACTGCCGGTTGGAATCATTACCGCAGCAGTTGGCGCTCCATATTTCCTTTTCTTGCTCTATCGTGCGAATGTAAGAATGTAGGCAGCCATGACCCTCTTGAACGCCCAGGACGTCACACTGCAATACACCAATGACCCGGTGGTCCATGATCTGAGCCTGGCTATCCAGCCCGGCAAGATCACCACGATCATCGGGCCGAATGGCTGTGGCAAGTCCACGCTCCTCAGGGCGCTGGCACGCTTGATGGCGCCCAAAAGCGGGACGGTCGTTCTGGATGGTCAGCTCATCCACCAGCTTCCAACCCGCGAAGTCGCCAAGCGCGTTGGTCTGCTGCACCAGCAGCAAGCGCCACCGGGAGGGATCACGGTTGAAGATCTGGTGCATCGCGGGCGCTATCCGCATCAGTCATTCTTCCAGCCACCATCCGAGCGCGATCACAACGCCGTCGAGCGGGCGCTCAACCTGACGGGCATGCAAGATCTGCGACGCCGCTCGGTCGACGAGCTATCCGGCGGACAGCGACAGCGTGCCTGGATCGCCATGGCCATTGCGCAAGAGACCGAGCTGCTACTCTTCGACGAACCGACGACCTTCCTCGACGTCGCATTCCAGCTCGAGATCATGGATTTGGTGCGACAGTTGAATGCCGAGGAAGAGCGCACGATCGTGATGGTGCTGCACGACATCAACGAGGCCTCCCAGATCAGCGATCATATCGTTGCCATGCACGCCGGCCGCATCGTTCACGAGGGCACCCCTGAAGATGTCCTCCAGCCACAGATTCTTGGCCAGGTCTACGGCATTGCCTGCGACGTCTTCGCCCACACTGGCCGGCGCTGCCCGTTCTGCGTGCCGCGTGGTGCGTTCTGTGCCGCGGAGTCGCGCCCTCCGGTTGACGATGTCGAGCTGGGATTGAACGTTGAGAATCTCCAGGCTGGCTACGACAAGCGCAATGTTCTCAATGTGCCCGGGCTCGAGATTCCGGCCGGCAAGGTCACGGCCATCGTTGGCCCGAATGCTTGCGGCAAGTCGACCCTGCTGCGCACCTGTGCCCGTCTACTGCGGCCCTCGAGTGGCCGGGTCGAGCTCGGTGGCAAGGATGTCCGGCATGGTTCGCACCGCAATTTCGCACGCCGGGTTGCCCGGTTGGCCCAGGGCGAGATGCCGCCTGAGGGGTACTTGGTGGAAGATATCGTTGCGGCCGGCCGCATGCCCCATCAAGGACTCTTGCGGCAGTGGAGCGAAGAGGACGAAGAGGCGGTCGAATCGGCACTGCGACGCTGCAACCTCCTCGAGTTCCGCTATCGAGAGATCGCAACCCTTTCCGGCGGGCAGCGACAGCGCGTCTGGGTCGCCATGGCGCTTGCGCAAGACACCCCAACGATGCTGCTCGACGAACCAACGACCTATTTGGATCTCTCGGCGCAGGTCGAATTGCTCGATTTGATCCGCACGCTGAATGAGCAAGAGCACCGCACGATTGTGATGGTCCTGCACGACCTGAACCTGGCCGCTCGCTATGCCGATCACCTGATCGTGATGCGCGATGGCCGGATTTTGGCGACTGGTGCCCCGATGGACGTGCTGACGCATGAGATCCTGGGGGCAGCGTTTGAGATCGACGCCCAGGTATCGGTCGACCCTGCCACGGGTGCGCCGCTGATCGTGCCCTACCGCTCGCGCAACAGCCAGACCGACGTCGTGAGCACGATCTCACCAGTATCATCGGGTTCGACAGACGCCGACCTCGCCGCATACGCACCCTGAAAGGATGCATTCCCATGTCCACCGCGACGAAGGATTACACGATAACGTCGCTCGACGAGCTGCGCAGCTTGATCACAGCTCCAGACCCAAATGGGCTGGTCATGCGCAAGGAGCTACCGCACCTCGACAAGCACGCGAGAGCGTATATCGCCAAGTCGCCATTTTGTCTGATGGGAACATCCAACCTTGAGGGTCGCTGCGACGTCACGCCGCGTGGTGATGCTCCAGGATTCGT
>CAYNTE010000104.1:0-3130 GCA_964399615.1 uncultured Thermomicrobiales bacterium | reverse complement strand
GAACGCTCCGAGCTACCGACGCTGGGCCAGATTCTGGCGGAGCAGATCGCGTCGCTGGAGCTTGACAGCGAGAAGGTGGACGAGGGCTTGGCTGAATCGAACCGGCGGCTCTACTAGCGCCAGTTCGTCGAAGATGCACCATGCCAGGTGCGTCACGCAGAGCACGCTCGTGTATTGTGATGATGAACAGCACGTTTAGGCGTATTTCAGCGGCAATCTGCGAGGAACATCTCATTGCGCCGATTTGCTGGCTGGACTATTCTAAAGAGTGCGAGATGGGGGCAAGATGGACGTAGCGCTGGTCGGCACTCGGCAGCCGCGCTCCTGAGCCACCGCTCCAAGAAGTCGAGGATCCGTTTTGAACCGTTAGGGAGGACCCCAAGAATATGGCATATCAATTGCCTGAGCTTCCGTATGCCAACGATGCGCTAGAGCCGACGATCGATGCGCAGACGATGGAAATTCACCACGACCGCCACCACGGCGCGTACGTGAACAATCTCAACGCCGCTCTCGAGGGCCACGATGACCTGGCCAGCAAGAGCATCGAAGACCTGCTTGCAGGCATCAACGACGTCCCGGAAGATATCCGCACTGCCGTGCGCAACAACGGTGGCGGCCATGCCAACCACTCGCTCTTCTGGCAGATCATGAGCCCCAACGGCGGTGGTGAGCCAAGCGGCGAGCTGGCCGACGCGATCAACGCCAAGTTCGGGAGCTTCGATGAATTCAAGCAGAAGCTGCAGGCCGCAGGTGGCGGGCGCTTCGGCAGTGGCTGGGCCTGGCTCGTCGTCGATGGCGGCGAACTGGACGTGATCTCAACCGCGAACCAAGACAGCCCCTACATGGATGGCAAGACGCCGATCCTCGGTGTCGATGTCTGGGAGCACGCCTACTACCTGAAGTATCAGAACAAGCGCCCGGACTATCTGGCTGCCTGGTGGAACGTCGTCAACTGGGACGAAGTCGCCAAGCGCTACGCCGCAGCCAAGGGCTAAAGCCGAGCACACATACGCTCGTACATGTGCATACCAACAACGGCCACACGCGATGTGTGGCCGTTGCGTTTGTCTCGTCGTTTTTTCTAGTCAGCCGGTGTCGGGCTCACTTCCGGGGCCGAGGATGCCGTTGCCGTCGGGCTCACCGTGACCGTATTCGGCGCGGTTGCTGATGGCGTTGCACTCGGCGTAGCCGTCGGCAAGGCTGTGCCAGGTGCCGTTGCGGTTGGCGTCTCAGTCCCGCTCGGGGCCGGCGGTGCGCTCGGTTCAGCTGTCGGAGTTGGAGGCGCGGCCGTTGGCTCAGGCGCCGGCGATTCGACAGCTGGCTCGTCGGCCGGCACTGGCGGTGTCTCAGTCTCGACTGGGTCCTCAACCTCGACCGGCGTCTCCGGCACTGGAGTCGGCTCGATCACACGATTGCCCATGTAATAGACGCGGGCATTATTGTTCGTGTCCAGCCCGAGCGCTTTGAACGTGTCCCAGCTCATCTCCAGCACCCAGTTTGCGCGCCAGGCGATCTGATGCGGGACAGCCACCATGTCGCCGATGGTACATTCAACCACCCGGCCGTTGGCTTCGACCTTCATAACCTCGCCAATGAGGTAGTCGGGGTGAACACAGTAGAAGCCATTGGGATTCGGCTGCCATCCCTCAACGGCGTTGCCCCAACTGGCATGCAGCCCCATCGTGCGCACCCACCAGTCAGGCGTGTACGACGGGCTGTAGTAGGCAACGTGACCCTCGCCGATCAGATGCCCCTCCTCACGCAGCGGATCAACTCGCGGTCCGCTGGGCGGGTACTTCTCAAGCAAAGTGTTGTAGGTAGCCATCACATTGTCGACCCAGGCCGTCATGTCCGGATCGTCCCAATTGGGATTGCCGTTGGTGTAGTAGTTGGCGAGGATCGTCGGCCAGTCCCAGGCGGCATACATGTACGTGGCGAACTGTGTCGCGCCAGCCTGAGCATTCACAAATGGATCGGCCAGGTCTTGCACAGTCGTTTCTTCCGTCGCACGTGCACCGAGGATGCCCCGACCACCGTTCACCCAATCCGCAAATGGGTTGGTCATGCCGATGTTCGAGGCAACGGCCGCCAGGATGTACGGATCAATGTAGTGCTCCTTCGCGGCGCGCAGCACCTCTTCGCCGAAGGGGATTGCCGCTGCAAGCTGCACGAGCTCCGGAAGCTCGGGCTGCACAAGCCCGCGCCAGTCGCGGTAATGCAGGCCGACATTGGCCGATTCAACCTGCCAGCCGTCGGGGTTACCGGGTGTATAGGTCAGGATGCGACGCTCGAATGCCTGGATCAGGACGAGCTGGCTCTCACCTTCGATGGTCGCCTGCACCCAGTAGGGCGCGGTAACTGGCAAACCGATCAGATTCAGGGTCGGTGCCGGCAGTGTCTCGACCCAATCGGCGAAGACACTGGCGATGTAGAGATCGGTCGCTTGATCGAGCGTCTTGAGCGTCACGCCCTGGCTATCCGCGCCACCATCGACGATCTCGCCGTCTGCGGTCAGCAGCTCATCGACCGGCCGGCCGGCCATCGCCAGCAGCTCGCGGCTCTCATCCGCGGGGTCTGCCGTGGCTTCTGGGGGAGCTTCGGTCTGCTCGGTCGCCTGTTCATCTACCGTCGCGGGTGCGGTCTCGTCGGGTGTTGCTTCAGGGTTGGTCGTCTCTGGCGCCGGTTCTTCAGCTGCAGGCGCGTTGGGGTCGGTCTGCGTGGAGGCCAGCGCCTGCTCTTGTTCGAGCCGGACCTTCTCTTCCCAGGCCTGATAGACGGTCGAGTGTGGGGCGAGGTCGGCGTAGGTCACCGCGTCGGGTTGACCCGCGTCGCCGACGATCGCGATCTGGGGCAGTGGGCGGCGCACGAACTCTTCTTCGCCAAGCTGGACCCGGCCTGAGAGCATCTCACTCACGAGAGAGCCACCTTGCACGAGCCAGTTGGAGCCGGGCAGCGAGGTGGGATCGTTCAGCTCAAGCCGGCCCTTGTCGTAATAGACCAGCTCACGATAGCCAGTCGGGCTCTCGGGGTAATACTCAATAGACGAGGCTATCGGCTCTGGTCCGAGGATCCAGGCGCGTTGCAGGTTTCCCTCCACGATCTGGCCATCGTTCTGTTCCCAGACAGC
>CAYNTE010000103.1:0-10354 GCA_964399615.1 uncultured Thermomicrobiales bacterium | reverse complement strand
TTCGAGATGATTATTTGGCGATGTAACGAGAGGAATTGAAGATGGCCAGGCTTGGAATCATGATCGAAGGACAGGAAGACATTACCTGGGAGCGCTGGCGCAAGATCGTAGATACGGCCGAACGGCTCGGTTACGACTCGGTCTGGCGCTCGGATCACTTGCACTCGGTTATGGGTCGCTACGAGCGCGAGACGCTGGCGCTTTGGCCGTCGCTGACAGCTGCAGGGATCTGGAGCGAGCGGCTGGAATTCGGTGCGCTAGTCTCGCCGCTAACGTTTCGGCACCCGGTGCACCTGGCGATGACTGCGGTTTCGCTCAATTCGCTCTCGGGCGGTCGATTTTGGCTGGGCGTCGGCGCTGGGTGGAACGAGAGCGAGCACCAGACGTTCGGCTTCGATCTGATGCCGGTCGGTGAGCGGATGGATCGCTTCGAGGAGGGTCTTGAAGTTATCACAGCCCTCTGGAGCGGTGAAGAAGTGACTTACGAGGGCGAGCACTTCCAGCTCGAAAACGCGGTGCTGGCGGCGACGCCACCCGATGGCAAAGTGCCGATGATCATCGGCGGGAGCGGCGAGAAGCGAACGCTGCGGATCGTGGCGAAATATGCCGACGACTGGAACGCCCAGCCAATCGGCCCGGAAGCTTACAAGCACAAGGTGGAGGTGCTGGAGCAGCACTGCGCCGAGGTGGGCCGCGATCCGGCTGAGATCCAGCGCTCAATCATGCTCGGCCATATCGTCGGTCGCGACCATGACGAAGTGGTCAAACGCATGGAGCGCTACATGGAGATCACTGGCCGGTATAGCGATGTCGAGGAAGGGCTGGCCACGCTCAGGGAGCGGGGCTATCTGGTGGGCACACCGGCAGAAGTGGTCGAGCAGATACAGCTGCGCGAGGAACAGGGGCTGGAGCGCTTCATGCTACAGACGCTCGACCCTGATGATCTCGATGCACTGGCCTTGATCGCCGACGAAGTACTACCACGAGTAAGCTAAGGACAGAAATCCGTCGCGCCCGACGAATAGTGCAGCGACGGAACCGAACTCAATGCTGCGGAGGGATGACGCGTGAAGGTCCACTACTATGCCCAGTCTGCCTATCTATTTACTGGCGACGATGGTCGCTCGATATTAATCGATCCATACAAGCGCACCGATACGCTGCGGTACGATCCAACGTTTGATGAGCCGGATGTGCTGTTGATAACGCACGAGCATGGCGATCACAACAATGTGGCGGCGGTGCCGGGTGATCCAGCGCTGGTGCGTGGAGACGGCGAGAGTGATGTTGCGGGATTTCGGATCCACGGGATGGCGTCCTACCACGATGATAAGCAGGGTGCCGAGCGCGGGCCGAATACGATCTTCACGTTCGATATTGACGGAGTGACGGTCGGCCACTTTGGGGATCAGGGTTGTGAGCTTTCGGCAGAGCAGCTTGAGAAGCTGCAGAGTGTCGAGGTTATGATCGCCCCAGTCGGGGGAGGATTCACGCTCGATCCGGCGCTGATCTGGAAGATGGCCGAGGCGATTCAGCCGAATATCTTCATTCCATGCCACGTAAAGACGCCGGAAATCGATCTTCCGTTCAGGCCGATGGAGGAGTTCACGGCTGGCAAGCAGAACGTCGTCGAGCAAGGTAGCGATTTGACTATCGACGCGGGCTCACTGCCGGATCCGATCCAGATTGTCGTGATGGAGCGATCTCGCTAGAGGCGCGGTACGAATCTTCCGGCCAGCGAATTTCAACAACCAGAGTGATTGAGGATCCCAGATTGGGATCCTCACCGTTTGGCTATTGGCGACCCGGAGTGCTGAGAGGTGAATGGAGCCGTGCAGAGGCAAGATGAGCAGCGCGTTGTGGCGCTAGCCGGTGGGGTAGGTGGAGCGAAGCTGGCGAGTGGATTGGCGCTGGCGGGGCTGGGCGACCGGCTGAGTGTGATCGTGAATACGGCCGATGATTTTGAGCTCTTTGGCCTGCATATCTCGCCGGATGTCGACACGGTGACCTACACGCTAGCTGGACTGGCGAACCGGGAGATGGGCTGGGGGATCAGCGGCGATACATTCGTGACGCTGGGGATGCTGGAGCGCTATGGCCAGGATATCTGGTTTCAGCTGGGCGACAAGGATTTCGCGACGCACATTCTGCGGACGATGGGGTTGCGATCGGGCAAGCGGCTGACGGTGGTGACGGCGGAGCTGGCAAGCGCGCTGGGCATCGAGGCGGAGATCTTGCCGATGGCTGACGAGCCGGTGGCAACGCAGCTGCTGACTGAGGGCGGAGCGCTGGAGTTTCAGGAGTATTTCGTGCGTCGCCGTCATGCGGACCGGGTGCTGGGGGTCGAATTCGCCGGTATCGACCAGGCAACGATCCCACCAGAGGTGGAGGTAGTGCTGGAGAGCTGCACCGGCGTCATCTTCTGTCCATCGAACCCGATCGTCAGTATCGACCCGATCCTCTCGGTGGCGGATATGCGAGAGCGGATTGCGGCGCTGGATGTGCCGGTGGTCGCGGTGAGCCCGATCGTTGGCGGGCAGGCGATCAAGGGGCCGGCGGCGGAGATGCTGGAGTCGCTGGGGCATGAATCGTCGGCGTTGGGTGTTGCAACGATCTACACGGGCCTGGTCGACGGCATGGTGATCGACGATCAAGACGCAGAGCTGGCTGGAGCGATCGAGCGACTTGGGATGCGGGTTGCGGTGACGAACACGATTATGACCGACGATGAGAGCCGCCGTGATCTGGCCGGAGTGGCGCTGGAACTTTGCTCCACGATCGCCTCCGAGGGGAGCAACTGATCCTGGTCGATGCGCTCATCCCCATCAAGCGACTCCAGGATGCGAAGCTGCGGCTGGCGGACGATCTGGCCGGGGGGCAGCGACGCGAACTCGTTCTGCATTTGCTGGCGCATGAGATCGACGTGCTGCAGCGCTCGGGTGTGATCCGGCAGGTTGCGGTGGTCAGTCCGGATCTTGAGGTGCTGCGGGCCGCGGAGCAGCTCGGCGCGGTCGGAATTGAGCAGACCAACGAGGGACTGAATCCAGCTATTGTGCTGGGCCGGGAGCGGCTGACCGAGCTGGAGGCTGAGGCGATGTTGATCGTGCTCGGCGATTTGCCGCTGCTCTCCGTCGAGGATGTGCAGGCAGTGATCGAGGTGCTGAAGCCGGGGAAGGTGGTGCTGGCGCCGGACCGCCGGGACCTGGGGACCAATGCGATGGCATTGCACCTGCGGGACGGGCTGCAGTTTGCCTTCGGGGTGAATAGCCTGGAGCGACATCAGCGCGCGGCAGAGCGGGCGGGGCTTGATGTGGGGCTGATTCGGCGAGCCGGATTGGCATTTGATCTCGACATTCCCGCGGATTTGCGCGATTATGATCGTATGCTTACTGGTGGTAAGGAACGGGCACCACGAGCAGAGTCTTAAATCAAATTCCCTCGTTCAGAGAGGATGAGCGCGTGCGAGATTCAACCCGCGGCTGGGCGGGCATTGGTGTCATTTTGGTCGCAATTGGAGCTTCGTTCTGGGGTGCTGACGCGGTTTTGCGTGAGCCGCTGGTCGATGACATGTCGTCGACGGCGATCGTGTTGATAGAGCATGTCTATCTCGCGTTATTTGCTATTCCCGTGTTGATCATGAACCGGTCGTTCTTCAGCGGGCTGGGGAGATTCGACTGGCTGGCGATCCTGATCATCGCCTGGGGTGGATCGGGCCTGGCGACGGTGCTCTTCACTGAGGGCTTTGCCCAGGGGAACCCAACGACGGTGATTCTGCTGCAGAAGACGCAACCGCTGATGGTGGTGCTGCTGGCGTCGGTATTGTTGCGCGAGCGGCTGCCATCGCTCTACTGGCCGCTCTTTGGAACGGCGCTGATTGGCGTCTATCTGGTCTCGTTCGGGACGCTGGATCCATTCTCAAATCTGGGACGCGGCGAGGTGGTTGCGGCTGGTCTGGCGCTCTCGGCGTCTGCGCTCTGGGGTGCTTCGACGGTGATGGGCCGATTCCTGCTTGGCAAGGGCTCGTTTGCAACGGTAACGGCATCGCGCTTTTTGTTTGCGCTGCCGTTTCTCTTTGGCCTGGCGCTCTATCAGGGGCAGATCGGGCCGGCGTTCGAAGGGCTGGGCAATCACCCCGGCAGGCTCTTTCTGGTGGCGCTGATCCCGGGATTGCTGGGCATGCTGGTCTACTACGAGGGCCTGAGCCGCACGCCGGCATCGATCGCGACGCTGGCTGAGCTGGCGTTCCCTGCCACGGCGGTGGTGGTCAATTGGTATTTCCTGGACGCGACGATCAACAGCCTGCAAGGGGTGGGCTTTGTGATTCTCTGGCTCTCGATCGCTTGCCTGAGCTGGTTGCCAGCGCTCATGAGACGACACCGGTCGGACCGGGCCGAACAGGTGATGGCATAGATTAATCTGCGTGACTGGCGATGATATCCAGCGCGCAATTGCGACCGGGCGCACCGAAGACGCCTCCACCGGGCCAGGCCGACGAACCGCAGAGATAGAGCCCTTCGATGGGTGATTCATAGCTCGAGAAGCCGGGCACGGGGCGGAAGCTGAACATTTGGTCGGGCGTGATCTCGCCGTGGAAGATGTTGCCGCCGGTGATGCCGATCTCGGCCTCGATGTCGGGCGGGCCGAGTACCTTGATCTGCTCGATAGCGCCGGGGAGGTTGGGGGCGTAGGTGGCGAAGGTCTCGACGATCCGTTGCCCGATGGCGTCGCGCTGGCTATCCCAGGTTCCCTCGGCAAGCTCATAGGGCGCGTACTGGACGAAGAGCGAGAGCGTGTGCTTGCCGTCGGGGGCGAGGCCGTCCTCAGTGGCCGTTTGGATGTAGCAATCCATGAAGGGCTCTTGCGAGACGCGACCGTATTTGGTGTCGTCGTAGGCGCGCTCAACATACTCCATCGACGGGCTGATCATGATGCCGCCGGTGTGCTGGGGTCCGATCTCGGTGCCGGGCAGGGCGGTGAAGTTGGGTAGCTCGCCCAGGCCGATCAGGACCTTGACGACAGAGCCCTTGACCTTCATGCGCTGCAGACCGGTGACGAAGGCATCAGGCAATAGGGCAGTATCGAGCATGTCGAGGAAGGTGCGCTGGGAGTCGGCATTGGAGAGGATGAGGTTGGCCTCGAAGCGGCGGCCGTCGGCCAGGCGGACCCCGGAGGCGCGGCCGCTTGTGACGTCGATCTCCTCAACGCAGGCATCGGTAACGATCTCGACCCCACGCGAGCGGCAGACGCTGGCGAGTGCCTGGGTGATGCCGCCCATGCCACCTCGAACGTAGCCCCAGGTGCCGCGACGACCCTCGATGTTGCCGAGCAGGTGGTGGAACTTGACGTAAGCGGATCCCGGTGTGTAGGGGCCGATGCTGGAGCCGATGACGCCACCGCCGCAGAGTGCGCCCTTGACGACATCGCTCTCGAAGTAGCGATTGAGGATATCGGCGACGCTGCCGAAGAGGAGGAGTCTGAGGTCGTCCTGCGCCTCTGGTCCCTGGAATGCGTCTTCGATCTGGGCGAGGGTTGGGGCAGGGCCGAGGAGGAGCGGTCGAGCGCGTTGAATGATGCGCTCCCAATGCTCCCAGTAGGGATCCCAGGCTTTGGCGTCGGCTGCGGAGAATTTGCTGATCTGGCGTTTGGTCTCAGCGTCGTCGAAGGTGCTCATGAAGTAGCGGCCGTCAGGCATCGGAGCGAAGATCTGTGGCTCGAAGAGGCGAACGTCGTAGCCATGTTCGACGAGATCGAGATCTTCGACGACCTCGGGGAGCAGCAGCGAGCAGACGTAGGAGCAGGTGGAGAGGTGGTAGCCGGGGAAGTGCTCCTCGGTGACGGCTGCGCCACCAACGACGGGCCGGCGCTCCAGCACAAGGGTGCGTTTGCCGGAGCCGGCAAGGTAGGCGGCGGCGATCAGGCCGTTGTGACCTGCGCCGATAACGATTGCGTCGTACTGCTCCATCTCGTTATTCCCCCTCTTCTTCCTGCTGCATCATCTCACGCAGGCGACGCAATCCGAGCCGGATGCGTGTTTTGACGGTGCCGAGCGGCAGATCGAGCTGCCCGGCAAGCTGGCGATGGCTGAGTCCACCGAAATAGGCAAGCTCGATGAGCTGGCGCTGATTCTCTGGCAAGGAGCTGAGGGCGCGGCGGACGCGCTGGGACTCGGTCGAGGAGATCGCCTGATCGCTCGGGTCGGGGTCGGCGTCCGGTGTCAGATCGAAGCGTGTTGATTCCGACGGCACGAACTCGAACCGCTGGCGGCGGACGACATCGATCGAGCGGTTGCGGGCGACGCGATAGAACCACGGGGCAAAGCGACCGACGGCGGGATCGAAGCGGTCTGGCGCATTCCAAAGGCGGAGAAAGACATCGTGGGTGACGTCTTCGGCGCGGGACGGATCGCGCAAAATGCTGAGCGCGATGGAGTAAACCGTCGTTGCGTGGCGGTCGTAGAGATCGGCTAGTGCAGCGGAGTCTGCCCGTCGCACGCGTTCGACGAGTGCAGCATCGACTGCTGCATTCTGTCGTTGAGTCTCCCGCTCTACGATCCTCGATTGATCGTCTGGCCGGGCCGATCGTTTCACGCTGTGCCTGATTCTCGCCTGTCCATGATCGGTCCCCGGTATCTGGGATCGATTGCATGTGATCATTCGACCTTCGATGTTGAGCATTGTAGAGGAAACGAGCAGCGACGCGCTTTGCTGGCATGCAACGAATCTGCGGGCTATGATGGGAACGTTTCATGCTGGTGGGGACGATGGATCGATCAGGAGGACGATGTCCTTCGTGAGCTTCATGTCACGTAGTCGAGCACGCGGCTCTTTCTACTTGCGCGGGGTGCTTGCCGCGTGGATGGTGTTCTGCGCGGTCTGGGCGGCGATTCCGGACGTTGCACGTGCCTCGACTGCAGACGTGGCAATGGACCAATCTGAGGGCGTGCTCGTCAAAGCGCCGGAGATCGGCTGGTCGCGGGCGGTCGGGTTGCTGAGGGAATCCGGCGCGCTGAGTATCACGACGGCGACTGGCCTTCCGGATGTCTATCTTGCCCATTACAACACGATGGAGAGCGCGGAGCAGGCCAGGACGTGGCTGGAGTCTCAATCAGCGACGGTGTGGGCGGAGCTTGATAGTGCGACGCGCTATGCATTCGAGCCGGGGGACCCGCTCTTTGAGGAGCAGATCTGGGCGCAATCGCTCGATCTCCCAGCTGCCTGGAATATCACGACGGGTCAACAGGATGTGACAGTTGCGGTGGTCGGATCCGGAGTCAGCGCCAACCACCCGGACCTGCAGGGGAGATTGCTGCCTGGGCGGGATATTTTGAACAGCGACGACGAGCCGGAAGATGAGCTGGGGCATGGCACGGCGGTCGCGGGGATCATCGCCGCGAACGGGGGCGACGAGATTGGCATCGCCGGTATCGCAATGGAGACGTCGATCTTGCCCGTGAAGGTGGGCGATGCAACTGGTGCATCGATCTCTGCGCTGTCGGCAGGGATCGTCTGGGCAGTCGATCATGGCGCGGACATTGTCAACGTCAGCCTGGTGGCCGATACGCCGAGCGAGGCGCTGCACGAGGCGGTGCTCTATGCCTATCAGCACGACGTGCCGCTGGTGGCCGCGGCTGGGAATGGCTCGGATGCCGTCACCTATCCTGGCTCGTGGCCCGAGACGATCTCGGTCGGAGCGAGCACGTTGTGGGGATCGCTTGCGCCGTTCTCGACGCGAGCGAACCGGGTCGATCTGGTCGCGCCGGGCGCGAGTGTGCTGACGACGTGGTGGTCGCAGGCCGAGGGTAATGGCTGGCAGACGGTGTCGGGGACATCGTTCGCCGCGCCGATGGTCAGTGGGGCGCTGGCGCTGCTGCTCTCGGTCGAGCCGGATCTGACCATCGAGGAGCTCAGAGGGCTGGTGAAGAGCACGGCGCTGGCGATGACGGGCATGCCGGATGCTTCGGGGGCGGGCGCTGGCGCTGGGCAACTGGACGTCGGGGCGAGTCTGCAGTTGCTGCTCGGACAGTCGTTCGATGTCGTCTGGACGCCGGTCGACGTGCCGGTGGAGCGTGGACTGGTCGACCGGGGCTGGATGTGGGGTCCGCAACCGATTGCGACGGGATTTGAAGCGTATGTCGAGACGTCGCGGGGGCAACGCCTGGTGCGCTACTACGACAAGGGGCGCATGGAGGTAACAGATCCGTTTAAGGATTCGAGCGATCCCTGGTTTGTCACCAGCGGACTCCTGGCGCGGGAGATGATCACGGGGCGGATTCAGTTTGGCGATCGCAGTTTTACAGCGCGCGGCGCAGCGCAGATCCCGATCGCCGGCGATGCGGATGCACCGACCGCGGCGACATATGCCGATCTGCTGCCGCTTTTGAATGCGGAGCCAGCGGCGGAGGGGGCTGCAATCACGACCCGGCTGACGAACGATGCCGGCCGCCTAGACGATCCGGCGATGGCGCAGTTTGGGGTGGTGGGTTCATATCTGGTGCCGGAGACGAACCACAGGATCGCCTCGGTCTTTTGGGACTATCTCAACCGGCAGGCACTGTTGCTGAGCGGTGATGAGTTGGTAGCTGCGCCGCTCTTCGATCCCCTGTTCTTCACGACCGGGTTTCCGATCACCGAGGCGTATTGGGTATCGGTGACGGTGGACGGTGTACCGGAGGATGTGCTTGCCCAGTGTTTCCAGCGCCGCTGTCTTACGTATAATCCCGCCAATCCAGACCCGTGGAAAGTGGAGATGGGGAATGTGGGCCGGCACTATTATGAATGGCGCTATCAGCAGCAAGCGCCGTTGACGGAGAATACGTCCATATCACTCAATACAATGCAGCAATCAGCGACTCTCCACTAAGCCACGCAGGAGAGAAGGGCGTTATGGACGAAATCGCGCCGGATGAGATCTCTGAATCACGCTGGCGAAGGCCTCTGCGACCCAGGGACAAGAACGAGTCCGATCGAACCGCGACCTCACTAGAGCTGTTCTTCGATCTCTGTTTTGTGGTGGCGGTGTCGTTTGCTGCCACTCGTCTGCATCATTCCTTCGCTGAGGCGCAATTTCAGGCCGGACTCGTGAGCTATGTGAGGGTGTTTTTCGCAATTTGGTGGGCCTGGATGAATTTCACCTGGTTCGCCTCAGCCTACGACAACGACGACGCGCCGTATCGAGCCTTGACGTTCGTGCAAATCAGCGGGGTGCTGGTCCTGGCGGCCGGGATTCCGGCGGCCTTTGACGAGCGCAATTTCGCGCTGGTGACCACTGGCTATCTGATCATGCGCCTGGCGCTGGTGGTGCAGTGGTTGCGGGCGGCGAGATCCGACCCGGAACGCCGGCCGAGCACCTTGCGCTACGCGATCGGTGTTTCCCTTTGTCAGATCGGCTGGTTGATTGGGTTGGCGCTACCAGAAGAACTCTATGTGATCTACTTCCCGGCCCTGGTGATTGCTGAGATCAGCGTGCCAATTTGGGCTGAGACGTTGATCAGCACGCCGTGGAATGCCCATCACATCGCGGAGCGCTACTCACTCTTTACGCTGATCGTGCTTGGCGAATCGGTGCTGGCAACGACGATAGCAGTGCAGAACGCGTTCGATTTCGGGGATGTGAAGGCGGAGCTGGCGGTGATTGCGGTCTGCGGGCTGATCATCGTCTTCAGTATGTGGTGGGTCTATTTCGATCAACCGGCGCATCATCTGCTGAAATCGACAGGGATTGCGTTGCGCTGGGGTTATGGACACTTTCTGATCTTCACGTCGGCATCGAGTGTCGGTGTTGGGCTGCGTGTGGTGATCGACCAGCTGGGCGAGGAAGTGCATATCTCGGCGATGACGGCGGGGCTGACGATCGCGATCCCAGTGGCGATCTATCTGGTCAGTGTTTGGGCGTTGCACATCCAGCCGCACGGTGGAAGCCGGTTTCAGTTGCTGCTGCTACCAACCGCGGCCCTGCTGATTCTGCTGACGGGGTTCACTGACATTGCGCTGCCGTTAATCGCAGCGGTCATGCTGGTGATGGTGATCCTCTTCGTGATGACCGCCGCGGGCCGGAACCACTCCGAGTTTTCCGAGTAGAAATGATCGGGTCACTTTGGGATTATTCTTACGACATCATTTTGTGCTCGATAGCGTGACATGTGCGGAGAAGGCCGGGAGCCGGCAGTATGCGAAGTGCGGTTAGTCGAGGCGCGATCTGGGCCGTGATACTAGCGTTCCCTCTGGCCGCGCTATGTGCGCTGGTATATAGATTCCCGATCCCGTTTGCTGGATACAAAGACGGTTTGCTAGCGATGCCGATGGCCCTGCTGGCTGTGCTTTTCTACGGTGTGCTGGGTGGATTCGTCGTGCTGGTG
>CAYNTE010000102.1:0-10450 GCA_964399615.1 uncultured Thermomicrobiales bacterium | reverse complement strand
CCGACATCCCGATCGTGCAACTGACGCGGGAGGGGAAGATCTAGGCGGCCTGACATAAACGCGCATCTGCGGCATGATTGTATTGAGACCCGGTTTTCCGTAAGGCTGTAGGCGTTTGTGTGAGGTATTGTGAGATGCTCAGATCTCGGTTGTCGAAGCTCGTCCCCGTTCTTGTGGTGTTGCTGTTGTTGATGGCAGCTTGCGGCGAGAGTGAGGATACGGCGAGTGGCAACGAGACCACGCAAACCGAGCAGAGCGCCACCTCCACCGCCCCAGCTACGAGCGAACCAACCGCCACGGCTACCAGCGAAGCAACTGAAACGGTGGCTGAGACTGCAACTCAAGCGACAGGAACGACAACCGAAGCGCCGGAGGCCACATCTACTAAGGAGTGGGCGAAGGAAGTCCGAACGGCCAATCCCATCGACGGTATGTACCACTTGCTGACGTTCGAAGAAGCTCAGGCATTAGTCGATTTCACGCTTGTGATGCCTGAGTTGCCGCCGTCGATGGAGTTTGCCTCAGCAACGATCGCGCTGCCACCCGCACAAGCGCCACCAAGCGGCACAGCAATGCCAACAGGTGACGCTGCCTATGGCACACCCAAATCAGTCGATCTCAACTTCCGCCCGACCTCTGGAGAGCAGCAGCCAGTAATTCTGACTGAGTCGTCGATGAGCGGTGAATTAGGTGGCGACGCTGGCACGACAGAGACGATCACCATCGAAGGCGTCGAGGTCACCAAGCAGACTCTTGAACGAGACACTAACACGACGGTGGTCTACATGTGGGACACGCAGGGTCTGAATTTCTATCTGCAGGGATTCTTGAAACCCGATCTGCCTCTAACCACTGATGACTTCGAGTCCCTCATCGCTGGGACGATTCCCTAGCACGACTTCTCTTCAATTCCATCCTTACCAATCGTTGTGGACTCAGACCGTTGAAAGTACGATGAGCGGCAACGAGGGAGGGTGGGATCAGTATGGATGTCGTGGTTATTGGTGGTGGGGTCGTTGGGGCGTCGGTCGCGTTCCGGCTGGCGCAAGCGGGCGCGGGGGTAACGCTGCTGGAGTCACAAACATTCGGGAGCGGCACGTCCAATGCGAGCTTTGCCTGGCTGAATGCCAACAATAAGGCACCACTGCCCTATCACTTGCTGAACGTCGGCGGTATGGCCGAGCACGCAGCGCTCCGGCATGAATTTGGGAGCGCTCCCTGGCTGCACATGACCGGCAATGTCGCCTGGGACGACCGTGACAGCTCCGAAGTGGGCAGCGAGCCAGACGTCCCGATTCTGGCCGAGTCACTCAGTGCCAAGATCCAACGCCTGCGCTCCTGGGGCTATCCACTGGAGCTGATCACCAGAACTGACCTGGCGGGGATCGAGCCTGAGCTGATCCCGCCACCTGATATCGAAGAGATCGCCTACTTCCCGACCGAGGGCTACATCGACGTGCCACTGCTGGTCGCTCGCCTCATGCGAGCGGCCAGAGCGTGTGGCGCGCAGACGATCGCCAATCAGCAAGTGGTTGAGATCACGCAGTCCGGCGGCCGCGTCACCGGCGTGCGTACTGCCGGCGGCACGACCTACGAGGCGGACTATGTGGTGAGTTGCGCTGGTCGATGGACCGATCAGGTCACAGAGTTGGTCGGTAGAGCCATCCCCATGAAGCCGACGCGCGGGCTGCTTGTCATCTCCAGCCCCGTCGCCACCGAGCTCTCGACTGTTGTTCAGTCACCAGCGGTGAATCTGCGCCCCGATGGCGGTTCGCGCGTCATGATGGCGAGTTTTGGACTGGAAACCACGCTGAGGTCCGAGCGCACGCCCGACGTGGTCCAGAAGGTCGCCGCGAAGATTCTGCAGCGTGCCACCGCGATCCTGCCGGCACTCGAAGGGGCAGAGATAGAGTCTGCCCGTGTGGGAGTGCGCGGGCTTCCGGCCGATCGGATGCCAGTCGTCGGCCCGCATCCAGACGTTGAGGGACTCTATATCCTCGTGGCCCACAGCGGCGTTACGATGGGGCCATTACTCGGCAGAGTGGCGACCCGGGAGATCCTTTCGGACCACCGCGATGAGCGATTCGGACCATTTCGCCCGGGCCGGTTCTTCGAGTAATCAGCAACAGAAACGGCGCTGGCACGAAATCGTGTGCCAGCGCCATGAATCTTGAGCGATGATGCGGCTAGATCGAGAAGCCAGCCGGGAATGGATCGGCATCGCGTACGAAGAGCTCGCCGCGGCTCATCAGGAACGACATCGTCTCGATATCGGCCACAACGCCCTCGTCAGTTGCCTCGAGTGCCTTGGCGTTGAAGCGCAGACCGACCTGGCTCTCGTGGTAGAACGGCGCGCCGATCTCGAGCTTACCGACGCTGTGCAGATAGGCCACGCGCGCCGAGGTGCCGGTGCCCGATGGAGTGCGCCCCATCGTCTGTGGACCGTAGAAGTGGGCCACGCGTGAGCCGACCAGCTTGCCATCTTCTTCGACATCGTCATAGAGCGTGATCAGGTCGACTTGCCGGCCAGCTTCACCGCCGGGAATGTCGCGCTTGATCTGCTGGTCCTGGACTGCCTGCCAGATGCTGCCGCCCGTCTCGAGGAGCTTCCGGCGATAGGCCGCGTCACCGTTAGGATCGAGCTGAATGCCGACCTGTGACGCTGAGACGAAGGCGTAGAGCAGGCCACCCCAGCCGAACTCCACCTGGAGCTTGCCGAGGCCATCGACCTCGATCTCGCCCTCGCCAACTCCCTGAGAGAGGCCACCGCGCATCGCGACCGCCGTGACGTGTCCATCGGTCAGCGTGGCGCGCACATCAACCCGGCCGCCGACCGTATCCAGCCGCAGAAACTGCTCGCCGTTGTTCACTTCACGCGGGACGATGCCGGTATCGAGCAGGCCGACGGCGACGCTGAAGGTGCTATCGCCACAGGCATCGAAGTAGCCGTCGGGGTGGATGAAGATCACGCCGACCTGGCCGTCTTCGGTCACTGGGTCGGTCAGGAACGCGCCAAGCATGTTGCGATGCCCGCGCGGCTCGCGACAGGCCAGAGCACGCAGATGGTCGTAGTGCTCGGCCAGGTAGTTCTGCTTCTCGCGCATCGTATCGCCACGCAGGGGAGGACAACCAGCCACGACGACGCGTGTCGATTGTCCGTGGTGATAGTCCCAAACGTGCAAGATATGGTTCGTGGTCCCCACCATCAATGAGCCTCCTCAGCCCGGTACGTTTCGTCCGAATTCGGTCACAGATTCATGAGTCAGATAGCGCCTGGACTCACTTTTTCTCGTTGTCCTCGATCAAACCATTTGGTGACAGGGATTCGTCACCTTCAAGATCCTCATAGACATTTTGGAGATGGGAGCGCATCAGAGCTTCCGCACCGAACGGATCGCGACCCTGCAGTGCCTCCAGCACCAACTCGTGTTCGTTCATGGATTTCGTCAGCCGACCAGGCACGCGATAGGAGAGAAGGCGAACTCTCGCGAATTGATCGTTCAGTTGGTCGATCATCGCGCTGAGTCGCCCGTTGTTTGCCTTGACGACGAGATAGCGATGGAATGCATGGCCAAGTTCTGCGCAACGTTCGACGTCGCCGCGCTCGAACGCTTTCTCAGCATCATCAATCAATTGGATCAGCTCGTTGAGGTCGTTATCTGTCAGTTGCAAGCACGCTTCTCGGGCTGCTAGCCCTTCGAGGACGATTCGGATCTGGAGAATTTCCCAGGCGTCGTGGATCGTGAGTTCAGAGACGAAATACCCCTTATATGGTGTTGCGACCACCAGCCCCGACTGTTCCAGCTGCTTCAGTGCCTGACGAATCGGGGTCTTGCTCATGTTGAGCGCTTCAGCGAGCTTGGTCTCAACGAGCGCGCTGCCGGGCTTGAGGCGGAGATCGAGGATGGCTTCGCGAATCGAATCGTAGGCAACATCGCTTAGGAGCGATACATCCTTAGGCGGGCCGAGAAATGCATCCATCGTGCTGCGTGCCGTTCACTCATGTCGCTGCGGCGTTAATCGAATATGATATACCATATTCTGCCTAGACTCACAATTTAACCAAGTGTGCCAGGTTGTAATCCGTCCCCCATGCCATCTGCTCAACTTCCGGTGAGGTATCGCCGCGGATCTCTGCAGGCGAATTTCTCCTGGGTGAAGTTGACACTGGTAGAAGTGCATGTTACGTTAAGGCAGCACTCATACATCGTATACGAAATATGTTATACCAGATTCAGCTTTCGAAACCTTGAGACCGGAACGAGCAGACGACAGCGGGGAGTAATGTCTGAGACCAGTCGCGATTCGAGCGAACCGTACGCTCGGGGCATCATTTCGAAGAATCCCTTTAGTCAGAAGAGCGATGTCGCCGGCGCGATCGTTGCCGTCATGGACCTCGTGCTGCCTAATCGCGATCTGACGCTGGACCATTTCGGATCGCGCTCGATTGCCGCCGGGATGATCTGCGAGCTGGCCATGACGAATGAGCCGGATCTCGCTGCAGGGAGTCTAGTCCACGCCGCTGGCTATCTCGGATTTGCTCGCATTGACGAGGCGGGCGTGATCGCGGTCGGGGACGATTGCATCATCGACGGACGGCGGATCGGCCCAGTCCTCGGGTTCGAATCCGGACACGAGCCAAACCACTTCAGCGTGATCGTTGGGAGTGAAGCGCTGCAGAGCGGGGAGGAGCTGGGTCTCAAGCCCGGCTCGACGGTTCTGTTCCATCTCCCAGCCCCTTCACCAGAAACCGAGGCGCAATGAACAAGACGGCGGATGTAGTTGTAATTGGCGCGGGCATCATCGGGGCAAGCATCGGCTATCACCTGATCGCTGCCGATCCAAGCCTGAACGTGGTGATGCTCGAAGCGGCCCCCTACCCTGGCACCGGTGCGACATCGAAGGCCACCGGCGGGATACGACATCAATTTGGCACGAGCCAGAACATCCAGCTCAGCCTGCTCAGCCGCCCTTACCTGCTGAATTTCAAAGAGCGATTTGATGTCGACCCGATGAGCTCATGGCACGGCTACATGTTTCTCACCGACCAGCAAGGCCATTGGGAGGCATTGCAACGGCAAGTCGCGCTCCAGAACAGCCTCGACGTCCCCACGCAACTGCTCAACAGTGACGACGTGCGTAAGATCTTCCCCACATTGCAGGTTGATGAGCTGGTCGGCGCGACTTTCTGTGCCTGGGACGGATCGGTCGATTCACACTCGATACTCCAGGGGTTCATGACCAGCTATCGTGCGGCTGGCGGCAAGCTGGTTACCGATGCGCCGGTGATTGCTCTGACTCGTGGCGCATCCACCTGGACCGTCGAGACGCCGGCCGATCTGTGGGAGTGTGGCGCGGTGGTGATTGCCGCCGGCCCGCACAGCCGGGAGGTTGCCGCCTTCGCGGACGTCGACGTGCCTGCCTACCCATACCGCCGGCAAGCGTTCGTGTTGGAGTCGCACCCCGATGTTCCCAGCGAGATTCCGCTGACCGTCGATATGGACACTGGCTGGTACATCCACGCGGGCATCCACGATCTTCTGGTTGGCGGAACCGACAAGGACAACGCCCCCGGCATGGAGGATCTCAGCGTTGACTGGACGCTCTTCGAAGATGTCTATGCGGCCACCCTGCGCCGGCTGCCATCGCTGGATGACGCCCAGATACGCCACGGCTACGTAGGCGTGCGCACGCTGACACCAGATCACCATCCCATCCTTGGCCCGGTGCCTGCTGTGCCTGGCCTCTTCCTTGCCTGTGGTTCGAGTGGGCACGGCATCATGCACAGCCCCGCAGTCGGGCTGCTGCTCTCCGAGTGGGTATTGCAGGGTAGTCCACAATCCTGGGATGCCTCTGAGCTGACGATTGATCGCTTTGAACAGCAGAAATTGATTCATGAGTCCGCGGTCTTCTAGCGACCAGCGAGATACACGCGCGGCAATGCGCGAACGGGAATGGGAAAGGTAGCGGAGTGGATACAGAGTCACACAAGACGGTTGTCGAGGCTATTGCGGAAGAGCTGGCAAATGCTGGCGTCGACCGCGTCTTCGGTCTGCCCGGTGGCGAAGTACTGCAGCTGATCGATGCGCTGAGACGCAAGGGCATCGAATTTGTGCTCTGCCGTCACGAGGCGCACGCCGGCATTATGGCGGCTGTCTACGGCAAGGTCCGCGGCACGGCCGGTGTGGTGTTGACGACGCTCGGCCCCGGCGCGGCGAATCTCGGCCTGCCCCTGACCAATAGCCTGCTCGACCGCGAGCCACTCGTCGCCATCTCTGCTGAGATTCCCCATAGCTGGCCCGCGAGCCATACCCATCAGCGCCTGCCGCTGCACGAGATGTACGGGCCGGTCGTCAAGTACACCGACTCGCTCAACAGCTTCAATGCACGGCGAGCCGTCCAGCGAGCTGTGGCGGCCAGTCTGGAAGAGCCGCACGGCCCGACCTACCTCACCATCAGTGCCGAGAATGCGCTGGCTACGTCATTTGAACCGGCGGGCAACGGCGTCGCACGTTCAAACGGTGTGCCCAAGCTTGGCGACCCCGTTGCTGCGGTGAAGGAGCTGACCGAGAAGCTTGCCGCTGCCGAACGGCCGCTGGTGGTCCTTGGCATCGGAGTACAGCCGTCGAACGCGGAACCACTGCGCCAGTGGCTGAAGAATTGGGGTCTGCCAGTTGCCGTCACGCCCAAGATCAAGGGCATTGTCGATGAGCGTGACGAGCATTTCCTCGGCACGATCGGCGGCATGTCGCTCGATGGGCTGATGATGGAGGCGCTCAACCAGTCCGACCTGATCGTCGGCTTTGGCTTCGATCCGGTCGAGTCAGACAAGATCTGGCATGCGCAGTTGCCATTGCTCTGGGTACTAGAGTCGCCGCAGGCGATGGGCGTCGTACCGGCATCCGATCTGCTCGGTGTCGACCATCGATCGTTGCTGGACGTGCTGAGCCAGCGCAGCGCACCGCGTGGGTGGGGTGATCCGTTCAGCGACGTAAAGGCGCGCCGGCGTGCAGTCTATGAGTCCAGCAATGATGGATCAGCCATCCCTCCAGTGAGCCTCGTCCGTGAACTGGCCGAGCAGCTCCCGCGCGAGACGGTTGTGGTGACCGATGTGGGCGCGCACAAGTACCTCTTCGGGCAGTTCTGGCCGAGCCGTGATCCGCAGTCCTTCTTCATGTCGAACGGTCTCTCGGGCATGGGCTACGGATTGCCGGGTGCAATCGGCGCCAAGCTCGCCCGACCAGACCTGCCGGTTCTTGCGGTAGTCGGCGATGGTGGCTTCTCTATGTTTAGCCAGGAGCTGGAGACGGCGAAGCGCTATGGTGTACAAGTGAATGCGTTGGTGCTCGCCGATGGATCGTACTCGTTGATTCGCATGGGTCAGGCTTCTCGTGGTCTTCCGCAATATGGCGTCGATTTTGCACCGATCGATAGCGTGGCGACTGCTGAGTCTTGCGGCATTCGTGGCTTGCGCGCTGAGAGTCTGGATGAAGCTGTGCCAGCAATGGGAGACGCGATCGCCCAGGGCGAGAGCCTGGTCGTGGAAGTCCCGATTGATCCAGCGTCATATAAGGAATTGACATAGCGATGCCACTACCGGGGACGTCAGCACGACCGCAACCAGATATCAGCCGCACGACAGGCGGCCGGGTAGAGCGCTGTGCTGTAGACCTCGAGTTGGTATGTCTCGCGCACTGTCATGATCGACGGCCTACTCAGCAATGTTCAGGAGGCGACCAATGACACGCTATATCGTTCGCCGGCTGCTGGGAATGATCGTCGTCCTGACCCTAATTGCCGTCATCGTCTTCGTTGCCATGCGTCTGATCCCAGGCGATCCCGCTGTGCTGTACGCGGGCATCAATGCAACGGATGAGGATGTCGCGCTGGTCCGAAAGTCGATGGGACTCGATAAGTCATATCCCGAGCAGTTCCTGATCTTTGTGGAGAACACCGTGCGAGGCGATTTCGGAACCTCGCTGCGGAATCAACGCCCGGTCGCTGGTGAGATCGGCAAGCGTTTGCCTGCCTCACTGCTCCTCGCATCCACCTCCATTCTGCTCGCGACATTGATCGGGCTGCCGCTTGGCGTGCTGGCGGCGGTCAATCGCGGCAAGGTGATGGATATGTTGGCCATGTTGCTGTCGATTGCCGGTATCTGCATGCCGACGTTCTGGCTGGGGTTATTGCTGATCACGTTATTCACGGTCAAACTCGGCTGGTTCCCAAGTTCCGGATGGGATGGCCCGAAGTATCTTGTGCTGCCCTCCGTCACGCTCGGCGCCTATTCGATGGCGACCGTGGCACGCATCACTCGCTCCAGCATGCTGGATGTCTTGCGGCACGACTATGTCCGCACGGCGCGCGCCAAAGGATTGCGTGAGAATCGCGTCATCCTGGCGCATGGTTTGCGCAACGCACTCGTCCCGATCATTGCCGTCACCAGCCTCCAGTTTGGCTATCTGCTGGGTGCGAGTGTCGTGACCGAGACGGTCTTCGCCTGGCCGGGCATCGGCCTCTTGCTGATCGATGGCATTAACAATCGAGACTATCCGGTGGTACAGACGACCGTGCTGCTGATCGGCGCCATGTTTGCCGTCATCAATCTGGCGGCCGATTTGATCTATGCATGGGCCGATCCGCGGATTCGTTACGCCTAGATTACAGGGACGATTGATGGACGGATCAGTACCGGTAGCACAAGAACAGGGAGTCCTCCAGAACACGCGTGCGGCGAGCAGCCCGTCGGCACTCATGCTGCGCTCGCTGCTGGGCAATGTCTCAGGGATGGCCGGGGCAGTGATCTTCGTGATCGTTATCCTGGCGACACTCGTTGGGCCGCTCCTGCTTTCGACCGACCCATCGCGGCCCGATCTGGGCAACCGGTTGAGCTCACCAAGCGTTGAGCATTGGTTCGGCACGGATGAGTTGGGTCGGGACATCTTCGCGCGGGTGATCCATGGGGGCCGCATTTCGCTGACCATAACCTTGTCGGCAGTCGCCATTGGATTGTCTATCGGTGCCATCCTCGGCGTCGCCGCTGGCTTCCGCCTCGGACTTTGGGAAGTCATCATCATGCGTGGCGTCGATGTGATGCTGGCCTTGCCTGGCTTCCTGCTTGCTCTGCTGACGATCACGATTCTCGGCCCTGGCATCTTCAACCTCATCCTCGCGCTGGCGCTCTACTCCATCCCTACCTTCGCGCGTATCGCGCACGCCACAACCCTGAGTGTGCGGGAGATGGATTACGTCGAGGCGGCCAGAGCGCTGGGGGCGAAGGATAGCCGGATCATGTTCCGCACAATCGTGCCCAACGCAATGTCCCCAATTCTCGTTCAGGGCACGATCCGTCTCGCGACGGCACTCTTGCTGGCGTCGTCTCTCAGCTTTCTTGGTTTGGGCGTCGAGCCGCCGAAGCCGGAGTGGGGAGCGATGCTGGCCGGCGGTCGCGCCTATATCAGCTCTGGCCCGCACGCCGTTCTCTTCCCTGGACTGGCGATTATGCTGGCGACCTTGAGCTTTAACCTGCTGGGCGATGCGCTGCGCGACATCATCGACCCACGCTACAGAAAGGGCTAACACCAGTGTCTGTCGTACCGGGTGGTCGGGCGACCTATGGTCAGGTACTCGGCATCATGGTTCTGGATACGCAGTTCCCGCGTTTGCCGGGCGATATCGGGAATGCAACGACGTTCAATTTCCCTGTTCGCTTTAGCGTCGTGCGCGGCGCCTCGCCAGAGCGTGTCGTCGTCGAGCAAGACCCGAAACTTTTGGGCCCATTCATCGAATCCGCCAAGGAGCTTGAGGCCAGTGGCGTCCGGGCGATCACGACGACCTGCGGCTTTCTGACGATCTTTCAAAAGCAGCTTGCGGCCGAGGTCAACATTCCGGTCTTCACTTCGAGCTTGCTCCAGGTGCCAATCGTCCATCGCATGCTGCGGCCCGACCAGAAGGTCGGCATTCTGACCGCCAACGGGGAGACGCTTTCGGAGCAGGTGCTTGAGGCTGTCGGCGCGAGCACAGTGCCGCACGCCGTCATCGGATCCGAACACACCCCGGCTGTCTACGACGTCTTTGTCAAAAACGGACTCGAGATCGACCCAATCGCTGCGGAGGAAGGAGTGGTAGCGATGGCCAGGGATCTGGTGGAACGCCACCCCGACATCGGGGCATTTGTTTCCGAAGATATCAACTTCAGCCCCTTTGGCCAGGCCGTGCAGCAGGCGACCGGCAGGCCATTCTTCGACATCGTGACGATGACCGAGTGGGTCTTCCGCGCGGTTGTCAAACAGCGTGTTCATAACGGGTTCATGTAGGTGCAATCAGCCGCGACTGTAGCGGACGAGATTGGTGACAGATAGAGGAAAGGGTTATCGATCGTGACTGTAGTACCTGGTGGCCGAGCAACATACGGGGAAGTTCTTGGGATCATGATGCTGGATACCCAGTT
>CAYNTE010000101.1:0-10578 GCA_964399615.1 uncultured Thermomicrobiales bacterium | reverse complement strand
GGTGATCTCCTGCTATCCTGTCCATACGGCGCATACAACGCCCACGAACAGAGACCGGCAATTTTCAAGGAGGGACCGGATGACCGCCACGGCTTACACGACAGCCCAGCTACAGGAGCTCGATAGTGCTCACCATCTCCACCCGCGCACGAATCTCAAGCAGCTCGCCGAGCATGGCCCGCTGGTCCTCGAGCGCGGCCAGGGCGTCTATGTTTGGGACACCGACGACAAGCGCTATATCGACGCCGTTGCTGGACTCTGGTGCGTCAATGTCGGGCACGGCCGCAAGGAGCTGATCGACGCTGGCAGCCAGCAACTGGCCAAGCTCGCCTACGGCCCGACATTCTTTGGACTCTCAACGCCGCCAGCGAGCCTTTTGTCGCGCAAACTCGCCGACTTGTACCCCGGCCCGATCAACCACTTCCACTTCACGTCCGGTGGCGCGGAATCGACTGAGTCGGCGATCAAGTTCGCGCGCTACTACTGGGCGCTCTCCGGCAAGACTGAGAAGACCACGATCATCTCGCGCAAGCGCGCTTACCACGGTATCTCGACGGGATCGCTCTCGGCGACCGGTATCCCAGGCTTCTGGGAGAATTTCGGCCCGCGCCCCCCAGGATTCATTCATATCTCCGCTCCACATCACTATCACGCCGACCCGAGCCTCTCTGAGGAGGAATTCCTCGACCAATTGATTCAGGAGCTTGAGGAGACGATCGAGCGTGAGGGCGCCGACACCATCGCGGCGATGATCGGCGAGCCAATCATGGGTGGTGGCGGTGTCGTCGTTCCTCCGGATGGCTACTGGCCGCGTGTTGCCGAGGTGCTCAAGAAGAACGACATCTTGTTGATCGCTGACGAGGTCATCACGGGCTTCGGCCGGACCGGCAACATGTTCGCTTCCCAGACCTATGACTTCCAGCCTGACATCGTGGCGATGGCCAAGGGCATTAGCTCTGGTTATATTCCGCTCGGTGCGGTCGGCGTCTCCGACACGGTTGCCGACGTGATTTACGACCAGGACTCGATGTTCATGCACGGCTTCACGTACTCTGGCCACCCAGTTGCCTGTGCGGTGGCGCTGGCGAATATCGACCTGATCTTGCAAGAGGACCTGGCCAGCAACGCCGCCAAGGTTGGAGATTATCTGCTCAACCGGCTCAGCGAGCAGCTCGATCACCCGCATGTCGGTGAAGTGCGCGGCAGAGGCATGATGTTTGCGGTCGAGGTCGTCAAGAACAAGGAGACGCGCGAGCCCTTCGCCGCATCCGATGGTATCGGCGGCAAGCTCGTGGCGGCCGAGCGCAAGAACGGCATTCTCGCCTACGGCACCGATGCAGGCGTCATTATCTCGCCGCCGCTCACCCTGACGCGGTCGGAAGCTGACGAGGTCGCTGCTGGCGTGCGTCAGGCGATCATCGACGTCCTTGGCGAATAGCAACAGATTCGATGAGCGGGCCGCTACTCCAGACGCTTGAAGGCCGGCGATATGTCTCGCCGCTGCGCGAGGGCGGCTCGCTTCCCGCTATTGTCGAAACCGACGACGGCACGTTCGTCGTCAAATTCCTTGGTGCCGGACAAGGCCACAAGGCGCTCATTGCCGAGACGCTGGCCGCAGGTCTTGCCAGCCAGCTCGAGCTGCCCATTCCCCGGGCAGCGCTCATCGAGCTAGGGGACGGGTTCGGAAAGAATGAGCCGGATCCTGAGATTCAGGATATTCTGCGCAATAGTCTGGGTCTCAATTTCGGACTGGCGTATTTGCCCGGCGCGCTGGGGTACGACCCTGCCGTCGATCAAATCGATCCTGATCTTGCGGCCGAGATCGTCTGGTTCGATGCCTGGATTACCAATGTCGACCGAACTGCGCGCAATCCCAACCTGCTCAACTGGCGCGGCAAGATCTGGATGATCGATCACGGTGTCTCACTCTACATCCATTTCCAGTGGCAAGGTTGGCGCGAGCGGATCCAGTCGCGCTTCCCGCAGATCAAAGACCATATCCTCCTTCACCTCGCCGCGGATCTTCGCGAGGCCGATGCTCGTATGCAGGCCCGGGTCACTCCCGACGTGATCGAGCGCGCTGTTGTCTCGGTGCCGGACGTCTGGCTAGGTGATGAAGAAGAGTTCGGATCGATCGAGGATCACCGCGCGGGGTATGTCACCTACTTGACGGAACGGTTGCGCGGGGATAGGCCCTGGCTCGATGAGGCCGTCGTCGCACGCCAACGAGGACCTGAGGGGTATGCCGAGCGAATCACCCGCCGAGTGGTATAGCTACGCTCTGATTCGCGTTGTGCCGCGTGTTGAGCGCGGCGAGCAGATCAACGCGGGCGTTATCCTTTTCGTCCGCTCGACTGGCTTTCTCGCCGCAAAGATCGAGCTGGATCGCGAGCTGTTGCTGGCGATCGATAGCCATGCCGACGTCGACCTAATCGAGTGTCACTTGGAGACCGTGCAGCAGATAGCGGCAGGCGATGATCGGGCAGGAGCGATGGCATCGCACCCTCCCTCGGAGCGCTTCCACTGGCTGACTGCACCGCGCAGCACCATCATTCAGCCCTCGGCTGTACACGTCGGGCGAACGGCAGATCCCGCCGCCGAGCTCGAAACGCTGATGGATCGCTACGTTCGACGGCCGAAGGCGTAGGCTCTGGAGACCTCTGATACACTTACAGTAATTGAGAGCGACGGATGCCAGGGGAGCGCCTAGCGCGCTGAGATGGCCGGGAATGCCGGCCGACCCTTCGAACCTGATCTGGGTTGTTCCAGCGTAGGGAAGGCATCGAATGAGTCCAAACCCTGTCGCACCGTCGAACCCCGAGGAACGGGATTTGACGGTGTTTTTTGTTTGAAGACTGCTCAGTCGATCTGTCTTTCGCTTCAGGGTCTATCCCCCTGGCATCACGTCTCCTGACACTCAGTGCCTCACGATTCGAGGCCACAGGAGGGAGATGGAATGCCTGTTCCACGTGGCACCCCACCATGGCCAGCTGCCATGACCATTGCTGGCTCTGATTCTGGCGGTGGCGCCGGTATCCAGGCCGATCTAAAGACATTTGCCGCACTCGGCGCGTTTGGCACGAGCGCGATCACCGCGGTCACCGCTCAGAATACAGCTGAGGTGCGTGAGGCATTGCCCTTGGCACCGGATCTGGTTGTCAACCAGATCTCTGCGATCATGGATGACATCAAACCCCGGGCAGCCAAGACCGGCATGCTGGCCAACGCCGCAATCATTCGCGCCATTGCAAGCTACCTCGCCGATACCCCAGATCTGGCGCTGGTTGTCGACCCGGTTGCCTTCTCCTCGACGGGCTTCCAGCTTCTTGCCGACGATGCCCTGGCCGTCCTGCGTGATGAGCTCATCCCGCTGGCACGTCTGGTGACCCCAAATCTGCGTGAGGCCGCCGCGCAGTCAGGCATCGAGATCCATGGGCAGGACGACATGCGACGAGCGGGCGAGGTCATCCTCAGCCAGGGCGCGAAGGCAGTGCTCGTCAAGGGCGGCCATCTGGAAGATACGGCCGACGATCTCTTCCTCGACGGCACCCGTGAGGAGTGGCTCCGAGCCGAGCGCGTCGAGACCGAGAACAACCATGGAACCGGCTGCAGCCTGAGTGCCGGTATCACTGCCGGGCTCGCGCGCGGTCTGTCGTTGCTGGAGGCGATCAAGCGCTCAAAGGCCTTTGTTCACCAGGGACTTGTTTCAGGTTACTCCGTCGGCGCGGGCCGCTCACCGATCAATCACTTCCACGAATTCACCGCAGAAATCGAGAGGATGTATTTATGACAGCACCGGTCAACACGACAGTCGACAACCCGCTGATCATCGGCGGCAGGGAGTTCACGTCTCGCCTGATCATGGGTACCGGCAAGTGGCGCGACAAGCATCAGATGGCTGGCGCTCTCGAAGCTGGTCAGGCTGAGATGATCACCGTGGCGCTGCGTCGCATCGACTTCGACGATCCCGAGAGCCGCAGTATTTTGGAAGACATCGACTGGAAGCGCTATCAGATCTTGCCGAACACCGCTGGTTGCGCCACAGCCGATGAAGCCATCCGCATCGCACGTCTGGCGCGTTCGATGGGACTCTCGGACTTCATCAAGCTTGAGGTCATCCCTGACCCGAAGTTCCTCTTCCCCGATCCCGTCGGCACGCTAGAGGCGGCGCGCGTGCTGGTGGACGAAGGCTTCACCGTGCTTCCGTACATCATGGATGATCCGGTTCTGGCGGCCAGGCTCGAAGAGGTCGGGTGCGCCACAGTCATGCCGCTGGCCGCGCCGATAGGCTCCGGCCAGGGCCTTGCACATTGGGACCGCATCAAGATGATCGTTGATCAATCGAGCGTGCCGGTCGTTGTCGATGCCGGTATCGGCGCTCCCAGCGACGCAGCCCTGGCAATGGAGCTCGGCGCTGACGCCTGTCTGATCAATACCGCCATCGCGCAGGCAGGCGATCCCGTGGCAATGGCGCGAGCGATGCGGCTTGGGATCGAGGCGGGCCGGGCAGCCTATCTCGCTGGACGGATCCCCAAGCGCGACTCGGCGCAGGCCAGCAGTCCAACGACAAATATCAGCCGCTGATGCGTATGCTGGCACATCAGATCCGTCGCTATTTGGTTACCGACCCACGTGCCGAGGCACCAGATCGACTGCTGGAGATCTCTCGTCAGGCGCTCGAGGGTGGAGTGACGACGGTGCAACTGCGAGCCAAGGGCTGGGCAGACCGGCAAATCCTCGAAGCAGCGCTCGGCCTGCGCGGTTTGTGCGATGTGCATGGCGCACTCTTTCTGGTGAATGACCGGGTCGATATCGCACTCGCGAGCCGGGCAGATGGCGTGCATCTTGGGGTTGACGATCTTCCAGTGGCCGCGGCCCGCGAGCTGCTGGGCCCAGACGCCGTCATCGGTTACTCGCCAGAGGGTGACGGCGACCGCGCGACGGCTGTCACCGAAGGCGCGAACTATCTCGGCGTTGGACCTGTCTACGGGACGTCGACCAAGGGCGACGCCGGGCCAGCACTCGGGATCGAGCGCTTTGAAGAGATCGTCCGCGCCAGCACCGTACCAGTCATCGGCATCGGTGGCATCACGGCCGAGCGCGCGCCAGCGGTCGTCAGTGCTGGGGCTGTCGGCGTCGCTATCGTCGGCGATATCTTCTTTGCCGGCGATCCGCGCGCCGCGGCGCAACGACTGAAGGAGGCTATCCCATGACCACTGTGCCGCGCTTGCATCTCATCGGGCCTCTTCATGTCGTCGAGCCAGATCAGTATATACAGGTGGCGTCTCAGGCAGCGCGCGGAGGTTGCGGCGCCATCCATCTGCGCATCCACGATTTGCGTGGCGGCGATCTTCTCAACTTGGCTCGAGAGATAAGCGATGCGATCGGCGACGCCATGCTCATCGTCAACGATCGGGCCGACGTCGCCCAGCTGGCTGCAGCACCCGCTGTTCATCTCGGGGAGCGTAGCTATGGTGTGGAGCAAGCCCGCCAGATAGCCGGAGCAGATGCCGTCGTCGGGAGGTCGGTCCATGACCTCGACGGGGCGAGACTGGCCGAGCAGGAGGGGGCAGACTATCTCATCGCGGGACACATTTTCGAGACGCCGAGCAAGCAGGCGCAAGCCGGCCGCGGCCTCGACTGGCTCGCCAGCATCACCAGCAGTGTCGCTATCCCGGTTATCGCCATCGGTGGCATCACGACCCGGAACCTGCGGCGCGTGCTGAGTGCCGGCGCATGGGGCGTTGCGATGGGACGCGAATTGTTGCTTGCTGAAGACGTGGAGGAGGCCGCGAGCGAGGCGAGTCGACTGATAACAGACTATTTGGATGGAGGCACAAATGCCTGAAACGACTACCACGATCACCGTTGAACTCAATGGACAACCAACAAGTGTGCCGAGGGGGTCAACCCTCGGAGCCATGCTGGATCGTCGCGGGATCGAGCGGCGCATGATTGCCGTCGAATACAACCGCGAGATTCTGCCGCGTCATCAATATGACAACGTCGAGTTGAACGACGGAGACAAGCTGGAAATTGTTCAGATGGTTGGAGGAGGATAACCATGACCCTAACGGCAACGTCGATCTTCGCGGAATTTCGGGACGTGACGGAAGCTATTCACCGCCGGACGCTCGAACATCCCACCGTCCAGGGGATCGGCGCTGGCACGCTGTCCGAAGAACGCTTCCGGTACTACATCGAGCAGGACTACCAATACCTGCTGCGCTACATCATTGTTCAATCGATCGCGGCCACCAGCGCGCCCGATCTCGGCTCGACCTCGCAGTTGAGCCGCCTCGTCGCCTCTACCATCGATCTGGAAATTGATGGACTGCGCGACCTCTATCAGCGGTTCGGTGGTGACCCGCACCAGCTCGACACCGTCGAGCCATCGCCAACCTGCCTGGCTTACACCAATCACCTGCTGGCAATCGCCCGCGAGGGTGACCTCTTTGTGACGCTGGCTGGTATCCTCCCATGTCAGTGGGGATACCACGATATCGCGCTGCATTTGCGTGACGCGGGAATGCCAGATGACAGCCGGTTTCGTGCCTGGATCGAAGACTATGTCTCAGAGGAATATGGAGAGCTCGTGAGCTGGGCGATCGATCGGTTCAACACGCTGGGTGCGGCGGCTACGACCGACCAGCGCCAGCGCGCCCGATCAGCCTGGGAGCGCAGCTCGCAGTATGAGATCCTCTTCTGGGAGATGGCCTGGAACCGCGAGGCGTGGCCGAAGCTGGCCAAGATCGGCTAATTTCGATCCCGTTGGGTATGTGCTGAACTTCACAAACTCGAGCGATTCCCTTATGATGACCGACAAATACGGGCCGCGAACGAGAGGGAGTCAGCGTTCAGCATGCTCCACATCGCGACGTTGATTCTCCAACAACAAGAGATAGATCGGATAACTGGAAGGGTGCCCTGCAACGCATGAATATCGTTGTCTGTGTCAAGCACGTGCCCAACCCGGATCTTCCCATGGTGGTCGATCCGGAGACCAAGCGGCTGGTGCGAAATCCTGCGGAGTCCGTCCTGGACGTCGCCGATGAGTATGGAATAGAGATCGCTATCCAGCTCGTCAACGAACATGGTGGAGAAGTGACCGCCATCACGATGGGGCCGGCCGCGGCGGATGACGCCCTGCGCCGTGCCCTGGCGATGGGGGTCAACAAGGCGATCCAGATCACCGACGATGCTTTGGCTGGTTCAGATGCGATGGCAACGGCTGGTGTTTTGGCGGCTGCGATCAGGCGTCAGAATGCGGACCTCGTCATCTGCGCTGTTGAGAGTACAGATGCATACACTGGTATGGTACCGGGTGCAATAGCGGAGATGCTCGATCTCCCACAGGTCACCTTTGCTCGTAAAGCATCAATCGAAGGGTCGACTCTCACCATCGAACGCGCCATAGAAACCGGCTACCAAACCATTCGAGCTGAGCTTCCCGCCCTGATGACCGTCACCGCCAGTATCTCCGAGCCGCGCTACCCGACATTCCGCGGCCTGATGCAGGCCAAGCGGCAGCCAATCGAGGTCTTGTCCATTGGTGATCTCGACATTGGCGCGCACGCCGTCGGTGATGAAGGCGCACATGAGCAGGTCCTCAGCATCGACACGCAAACGACGGAGAAGGTTGGCGTCAAGATCGTTGATGAGGACGGCGACAGCGTCGATCAGATCGTTGAGTTCCTCAAGAAGATCGAGATTGTTTAGGAGTGAGCATGGCCGATCAATCAATTTGGGTATGGGTAGAAGTCGCCGATGGCGCTCCACATCCGCTGTCGCTCGAACTGCTGACCCTGGCACGTAAGCTGGGGAATGCTGAGGCCGTCGTTCTGCATCCAGATGCAGCTTCCGTCGTCGATTCACTGGGCGAGCACGGCGCAAGCGTCGTTCACTTCGCCGATGATGCGCGTTTCGGTGAGTATCTCGTTGACCCGCACGTCAAGACCCTTGAGGCGCTGATTCAAGCTGAGCAGCCGGGCATCATCCTCTTCCCGAGCATGTTCGCGGCGCGCGATATCCTCGCTCGCATTGCGGCGCGGCTCGGCGTCGGTGTGGTGGCCAACGCGACCGACGTCAATACCGCTGACGGCTCGCTGAAGATCACCGCCCCTTACGGTGGCGAGACAATCGGCACTGTCACGCTACGCGGTGAGGGACCAGCACTAGTGCAGATTCGTCCCAAGGCATTCCCGGTTGAGCAAGTTGGCGGTAGCGCCGAGGCTCGTCCGGTTACCGTCGAGATTGCCGAAGCCGACTGCCGTGTAACTGTCCTGGAGACCGTGGCCGAGACATCGAGCGGGCCGAACCTTGAAGACGCCGAGGTCATCGTCTCCGGAGGCCGTGGCTTGAGCACAGCAGACAACTACGTGATCGTCGAAGAGCTGGCGTCCACCTTGAAGGGCGCGCCCGGCGCATCGCGAGCGATCGTCGATGCAGGCTGGGTGCCATATAGCCATCAAGTCGGCCAGACCGGTAAGGTCGTCAAGCCAAAGCTCTACATTGCGGTTGGTATCTCCGGCGCAATCCAGCACCTGGTCGGTATGCAGGGCAGCGCTAACATCATTGCCATCAACACCGATGAAGAGGCACCGATCTTCGACGTGGCCGATCTCAGCGTCGTTGGTGATGCGCTGACTGTCGTGCCTGCGCTGATTGCCCGGCTGAGAGAGCTGTCCTAGCATCGCAATTGCTGAACACGTTGGGGGCACCTACAGAGGTGAGGACAACCATGAAGTTCCTGCGGGAGCACTATGAGCAAGTCGGCGCGGTGGTCCTGGTCATCGGCATTCTGCTGGTGACCGTCGCCGAGATGCCAAGCATGCACTGGACGCGCGTATTCGGTGCCGGGGCGGTATCGATCGGCGCCATCGCCATCGGAGCCTGGATCGGCGCGGCACGGCCCAAAGAGGCTACGGCATTGCGTGAGCGACTGGGATCGATCCGGACACCGATTGCGGCGCTGGTCGCCGCCGTGACGTTCTTACCCGCCCTCCTCGGCCTGGCTGCTGGGTTCGCTGGCCTGGCCTCCGAGCCATCGGGAACAGGCTGGGTCATCGTCGTCGGCGCGGTGATGCTGGCGCTGATGCTGGTCGCTACGATCATCGCCCTGGCTGTGACTGTTCAAGCAATCATGGTTGTCGATGCTGGCGTTCCCCAGCCAGAGGGAGGTAGCGCCGAATGACACCTACCCGCGAAATCCTCTGGAACGTTACGTCTCCGGTTACCGTTGCCCTCTACATCCTGATGGCGCTTCCATTCCTGATCCTGGCTTTCGGCCTCACCCGCCGGATCGTCATGTGGCGCAAGGGACAGCCCGATGACTCGCGCTTCGGCGATTGGTGGGAGCGATTGCGCGGCGCACTGGTCAAGAGCGTCTTCCACGGTCGCATAATCCGCACCAACAAGATCTACGCCGGCATCATGCACGGCCTGATCTTCACGGGCTTTATCCTGCTCTTCATCGGCACGTTGATCGTGGCGCTTGAAGAGGACATCGTGGTCTCGATCTTCAGCTCCAGCTTCTTCCACGGTGACTTCTACCTCGGTTACAAGCTCGTGATGAACCTCGCCGGCTTGATGCTGATCGTCGGCGTCTTGATGGCATTTGCGCGACGTCGATTCATCCAGCCTGACTATCAGGAGAATGCACCCGACGATCGCGTCGTACTCTCGTTCCTGCTCTTGCTCGGCGTACAGGGGCTGGTCGTCCAGGCGCTGCGTCTGGCCGTCGAGGGCGATCCGTGGGGGCCGTGGTCGTGGATGTCCTACCCCATGTCCCTCGCACTCACCGGTCTCTCGGACAGCACCTTGAAGACGCTCCATACCATGAACTGGATCAGCCACGCGGCAACGACCTACATCGTGCTCGGCTACTGGGCCTACAGCAAGATGATCCACCCGTTCGTGAGCCTCACCAATGTCTTCTTCCGCAAGCTGGAGCCGATGGGCAGTCTGCGGCGTATCGAGAACATCGAGGAAGCCGAGATTCTGGGCTACGGCGAGCTGGAGCATATGAGTTGGGCGCACTTGCTCAACGTCGATGCCTGCATGCACTGCGGACGCTGTCTGGAATACTGCCCCACGTTCAATACCGGCAAGGCGCTGCGGCCGCGTGACCTGATCCTGGAGATCGCTGGTTATCAGGCCGATAAAGGAGGCATCTACTCCGGTGAATTCGGACAGACCGAGGACCCGGCACGATTCCGTTGGGGCCAGGGGCCAGATCGTGAGCTGATCGGCGGCGTCGTTTCGCCAGCCGAGCTATGGGATTGCACCACCTGTGGCGCGTGCATCGAGCACTGCCCCGTTCATATCGAGCACGTCCCGCTCATCGTCAGTATGCGGCAGTATCTGGTGCTGGAGAAGGCGGAGTTCCCCGACGAGGTCCAGCCGCTCTTCAACAACATGGAGCGCTTCGGTAGCCCCTACCCGTTCCCGCAGACCCAGCGCGACGATTGGACCAAACGTCTGGAGCAGCCGGTCCGCACCATGGCCGAAGCTGCGGCGAACGATGAAGAGGTGGAAGTCCTCTTCTTCGTCGGCTGTCTCGGGTCGTTCGACCAGCGC
>CAYNTE010000100.1:0-10584 GCA_964399615.1 uncultured Thermomicrobiales bacterium | reverse complement strand
CCCGTTCCCCGATGCCCCCTCCCCCAAAACTCCCTTCAACAAGCCTATAATTGCCCCACGGCCAAAACGTTGTGCCGGTGGTGTGCTGCTTACAGTCCATAGCCAGACGCCAGCGGCCTCACACATCGCGAAACTTGACTGATGATCGCCACGCGCTCCGACATTCCCCGTCTGATCTATCTCTACGCCGTCGTTCTGACTGCGGGGCTCTTCAGCGTCCTCTCCTTCATTGTCGTTTCACCCGATTTCACCAGCGATCTCCTCTTCCGGCTCGCCGTCCTCCTCCTGCTCTCATTCATCTTCGAGCTGCGCATCAACTTCCCGCTCTTCATCCAGGGCAGCACCAGCTTCTCCACTGTCTCCTTCGCCGCCATGATCTTCCTGCTCCCCTTCCCGCTGCCCATCCTGGGCGCCGTCGTCGTGCTCTTCAACGACATGCTCGAGCGCAAACCCGCCGTCAGCGTCGCCTTCAACTTCTCCAACTACGCGCTCACCTTCGGGCTCAGTAGCCTCATCTGGTATCTCTATGCCGGCCACCAAACACTCAACGAGATTGCCCTCTCTCCCGTCGCATTCCTCGTCATCCTCGCTGTCCTGGTCGGCTTCTACGCCATCAACGTCGGGCTCCTCAATGGCTACCTGGCCCTCGCCAACCGTGGCGACTTCATCTATATCTGGATCAGCCAGGATCGCGACTTCCTGCTGCCCTACGTCAGTCTCGAGGTCATCGGCCTCCTCTTTGCCCTGGCCTGGGAGACATCGCCCGTCATCATCCCGCTCCTGATCGTCCCCGCCGTCACCACCTATCTCGCCTTCGAGACCATCCAGCGACTCCGCGTCCAGACCCAGGAAGCCATCATCGCCATGGCCGATGTCATTGACGCCCGCGATCCCTATACCGCCGAACACTCCACCCGCGTCACCGAGCTCAGCCTGCGTATCGCCGAAGCCTATGGACTCAGCATGCGGGAGATCGAACAGCTCGAACTGGCGGCCCACGTCCACGACCTCGGCAAGATCGGCATGAACGACTCTATCCTCCACAAACCCGGCCCCCTTTCTCCAGACGAATGGGAGGCCATGCGCCAGCATCCTGTCATCAGTCAACAACTCCTCAACGCGTACCGGCAGTTTGAACAGGAAGCCGACATCGTTCGCTCCCATCACGAGCGCTGGGATGGCGAAGGTTATCCCGACGGCTTGCGCTCTCAGCAGATCCCCATCGCATCCCGCATCATTGCCGTTGCAGATACCTTCGACGCCATGACCTCAGACCGACCCTACCGACCCGCCCTCAGCACCGAGCAAGCCATCGAAGAGATCCGCAATCAGGCGCTTACGCAGTTCGATCCCAACGTCGTCGCCAGCTTCCTGCAAGTCATGGACAGCCTCTCCAAAGTTCGCCCGCTACCGACCGCCAGAAAGGACACACAGGAAAGCCACCATTGGTACTCTTTGCTGCGATCGCGCTCGGGCTAATCATCGGCCTCCTCAGTGGGGGTTCATTTTCCGGATTTAGTGCCGCCGCCAACCGCTTCAACTACCTGCCTGTCATGTTTGCCGGCGCGATCATCCAGGTTCTGATCTTCACCCCACCCATCGGCACCACCGATCTTGTCCATGACATCGGCCCCTATCTCTACCTGCTCTCGATCAGCCTCACCCTCTTCTTTCTCGTCACCAACCGTCACATTCCTGGCTTGAAGATCGTCCTCGTCGGTGCGGCGCTCAACGCGGCAGCCATCTTCGCCAATGGTGGCTATATGCCCACCACCGAGCATGCCCTGCGAGAGGCTGGACGCATCGACAACGTCGTCGCCGAAGAGCCAGATGAAAGACTCACCCATACCAACAGCGTCATTGCTGCTGATGATGCCCACCTCATCTGGGACCGCGACACCCCGCTCCTGATCCTGGGAGATATGATCGCCCTGCCCAGCGCATTTCCCCTTGCCAACGTCATCTCCATCGGCGACATCCTCATCGCCATCGGCGCCACCGTCGCCGTCGTCTGCGTCATGCGCCAAAAACCCAACCCCAAAACCCCCACCCCCGACCATCCCGTCGAGAGTGAGGGCTCAATTTCCAAACGTGATTTTGACTAGTTGTTTCGCATTCGTGGGTCCAACACATCTCGCAAACCATCGCCAAACATGTTGAATCCCATCACTACCAAGAAGATCGCGATCCCAGGAAACGTGGCAATATGTGGCGCATCCCGCAGCCAGCCACGGCCCGCATTCACCATTGCGCCCCATTCAGGGTCGGGGGGTTGGATTCCCAGCCCCAGGAACGAGAGAATCGAAGCCGAGAGAATAGCTGTACCCAGCCGCAGCGTCGAGTAGACGATGATCGGGCTTAAGCAGTTCGGCAGAATGTGCCGTAACACGAGCCGGCTATCATTTGCCCCGGCCGCTCTGGCTGCCTCGACAAACTCCTTCTCCTTTACCGACAGGGTTGTTGAGCGCACCAGCCGCGAGTAGAGCGGGATCGAATTCACGCCCACCGCGATCATCACATTCATCAGACTTGGCCCAAGAATGGCGATAATCGCAATCGCAAGAATAATGCTCGGGAATGCGAGCAGAATATCCATCAACCGCATCAGGATATTGTCTGCTCTGCGGTAGTAGCCTGCCGCCAGCCCCAGCAACACCCCACCGGTACCGCCGATGAGCGTGGCTAGCACGCCGACCATCAGCGACACCCGGCTCCCGACGATCACACGCGAGAGCAGGTCGCGCCCGAACTCATCTGTTCCCAACGGATGAGACCACGATGGACTTTTCAGCTGATCCGGCAGGCTCTGCTCGATAGGGTCATACGGGGCCAGCAGCGGGGCAAAGATTGCCACTAGGACGAAGAATATGATGACTCCAAGGCCGACCACTGCCAGCCGGTTGCGTGCGAACCGTTGCCAGAGCTCGCGCATGCCCGCCTGACGCGACGACGTTTCCAAGGTCGGCCCTACCGATGCTTGGCCTGACGATCTTGAAGTCGGCAACACATGTTGATCAGCCATACGAAATCCTCGGATCCAGCCATGCATATAGCAGATCGACCAGCAGATTGATCAGCACGAACACCACTGCGACCATCATCACCACGCCTTGGATAATTGGATAGTCACGCTGGTTGATCGCGTTGATCGCAAGCCGACCTACACCTGGCAACGCGAAGATCGTCTCCGTCACCACTGCTCCACCAAGCAAGAATCCATATTGCAGTCCGATAAACGTCACCACCGGCAGTAATGCATTGCGCAGCGCATGATTCGTGACCACGCGTCGCTCGCTGACGCCCTTGGCTCTGGCGACCGTCACATACTCCTGACCCAGCACCTCGAGCATAGAGGAGCGAGTCAGCCGGGCGATCAATGCAATCGGCGCTAGGGAGAGTGTCACGCAAGGTAAGATGTAGGCCTTGAAGCCGTCAAATGAGTAGATTGGTCCCTGCAGCCCTCCGACGGGCAGCCACTGCAGACGCACCGAAAACACGAGGATTGCCATAATCGCAAACCAGAAGAGCGGCATCGAGACTCCCGCTATCGCAAAGATCGAGGCCAGGTTATCGATCAGGGAATAGCGTTTCGTTGCTGAGAGCACCCCCAGCGGAATGCCCACCAGCACGGCGATCAGCAGCGCAATCGTCGCGATCTTCATCGTTAGTGGCAGACGCTCCCGGATCTCGGTCGTCACCGGCTGGCGGGTGCGTAACGAACGTCCCAAATCGCCCTGTACTGCGCTTTTGACATAGGTGAAGTACTGGCGGTAGATCGGTCGATCCAATCCCAGCTCGTGCCGCACCTCATTCACACGCTCCTGTGGCGCGTCCGGCCCCACGATCTGGCGAACTGGATCCCCCGGTGTCAAGCGCGTGATTGAGAAGACCAGTATCGACACCCCGATCAAGGTCGGCACGATCATCAGCAGTCTACGTAGTATGTATGCCGTCATCGGCCGCTTCGACCTTTCCGCCCCGGATTTAGGTATTTGAGCGTGGACGCCGGATTGCGGTCAACCGGCGTCCACGCTCCCAACGACACATGGACGCTCGCGATCCAGAAAGCACTAACCGATCCAGAAAGCACTAACCGATCCAGGTATCCATCAGCTTGTAGATGCCGTGGATGTTGTGGAACTTCGTTCCCTTGACCTCGTCTCGCCAGGCAAAGATCCACTTCAGGTGCTGAATCGGAATGACGACCGCCTGCTCCAGCAGATACATCTCCATCTCTTGGAATGTCTTGATCCGCTCTTCCTCATCGATCGTCGTCTGACTCGTCACGAACATCTCATCAAACTTTGGGTCGCTCCAGAACATCGTATTTGGGCTGGGGATCGAGTCAGTAATAAAGAAGTACATATGGTCCGGGCTTGAGTAGATCATGGGGATGAAGCGTGCATCATGCTCACCCGCCTGGGTGGCGTCGCTATAGGCGGCCGACTCAAGCCGCTTTACCTGCATATCGATCCCAACCTCGCGCAGTTGCGCCTGGATCGCCGTGTTGATCTGCTCATTTAGCTCAGTCGTCAAATAGACCGAGAACGAGAGCTTCTGCCCTTCCTTCTCACGGATGCCGTCGTCACCAACCACCCAGCCTGATTCCTCAAGCAGCGCGATCGATTGCTCCGGGTCATACTCCACCAGCGGCTTCGTCTCTTCCCGCGGGGCCGCGCCCAGCATCTCGGGGTGCAGATATCCCTCCGCCGGATCAGCTTGACCCTGCATGACGAATTCCGTGATCTCCTGCCGGTTGATCCCGTGCATCACCGCTTTGCGCACGTTGATGTCCTGGAAGAGCTCGCGTTCCATGTTGAATCCGATGTGGTTCGACGAGATGCGTGGGAAGGATGCCGCCGTCACATTCGGGGTATCTTCCAACCGGCTGACGTCACGCGGCGCCACCTCGATGTTGAAGTTCGCCTCACCCGTCTCTACCAGTGCTGTGCGCGATGCTTCCTCCGGCACCACCTGGAAGATCAAGCGGTCCGGATACACCGGCCCGGTGTTGTCGTAGATCGGCGAGCCCCAGACATAGTCTTCGTTGCGCACCAGCGTCATGTGGTCGTCCTTGACCCACTCCTCAAGTTTGTAAGGGCCAGTTCCGTCCACTTCTACCACGCCATAGTCATCGCCGAGCTCTTCGACCTTCTTCATGTTCGGGATCGAAGCGTAGGCCCACTCCGTCTGGCTGATGTTGTTCAGGAATACCAGCGTCGGCGATGAGAGCTTGAATACTACGGTGTAGTCGTCCGTAGCCTCCACCGAATCTAGCAACACGATCTTGCTGCTTGTCGGCATCTCCTTCCAGCGGTTGAAGTGATCCACGACGTGCGCGCTGGTGAATGGCTCGCCAGAGTGGAACTTCACGTCTTGACGCAGAGTGAAGGTCCAGGTTGTTCCCTCTTCGTCCGGTTCCCAGCTTTCCGCCAGGCCCGGGTAGACGCGACCATCAAAGCCCTTGATAACCAACGCGTCATAGATCAGGAAGTTGGAGGCGATGTCAGAGAGCCCGCTGTTCATGCCCGGGTGTAGATTCAGCGCGTCCGTCGATCGCACGATCGTCAATACACCACCTGGCTGCGCCTCACCATCGGATTCTGCCGTCAGCGCAGCGTTGGATTCGCCGACGGTGTCGCTGGTCTCGCCAGTCTCGCTGGTCTCCTCAGCGTCCTCGGTGCTCTCTTCAGCAGCGGTCTCATCGCTCTCGCCAGCAGTTTCCTCTGCCTCGGTAGCTTCATCGGTGGCCTCCGTGGCGTCGCCGGAGCTGGCGTCCTCCTCAGTCGCAGCCGCATCGTCGTCGTCATCGTCGCCACCGCAAGCGACCAACGTCGCACCCCCGGCCGAGATCATCGCTGTCAGAGCCGCCAGCTTACCGCCCCGAGTGAGAAAATCGCGCCGCGAGACATTGAATACCCACGTCTCATTGCGTTGCAGCGTTGCATCCGGATCTACTTCATGGTTCAGGTCTGTCTTATTACGCATTTCATTCCCCCTGAATCTGCGCTCTTGACAACTCTTCACATGCGTTTTGCCCCCGTTAGGTGGGATACCAAGGTTATTGCTCTAATATCCCGGCCTGCCTCCCTTCACGAAGTAGCCGCTCTCCGGATACGATGACGTGGTCGACCACTGTCTCGCGTGCATGCTCGACATCCCCCAAAACAATTGCGTCCAGCAATAGACGGTGTCGTTGCACCAGATCCTCGGTCAGTGGATAGAAGACTGGCAGGAGCGTGATGAACTGCGCCTTCATCAGGCTGATAATCTGCCGCCAAAAATGGATCAATAAGCTGTGGTGCGAGGCCTCGACTAGCCTCTCGTGAAACCCGATATCTGCTTTATAGATCTCCGGCTTCACCTGGGTACGCAACATCTCACTGAGCGTTTCAAGCTGCTCATTCAGCCGCGCCAGATCATCTTTCGTATGCTGTTCGATGGCCAGCTCGATCGCAAATCCCTCGATAACGCTGCGCAACGAGTAGAACTCCGCGAGCTCCGCTATCGAGAGCTTGGCGACGTAGACGCCACGGTTTGGCTGGCGGCGCACTAGCCCCTCTTGCTCCAGTAGCGTCAGCGCCTCACGTACCGGGACGCGTGAGACTTCCAACTGCTCAGCTAGACGAGACTCGTAGATCCGCTCCCCAGCTGGAAGATGACCGGCCATAATCATCAGCCGAAGATCTTCGACAATCTCTTCGCGGAGCGATTTTCGGACCTTCGGTTCAAGCCGCACGTTGCATTCCCTCGTTGGAACGTATATTGTACGCTGTATACAAGATGAGAGACTATCAACCTCTCATCTTCCTGTCAAGATATGGTCATACCGTAGGGACCAAAGGGGGATCCAAAATGGCGCAGCGCTCACGAGAAAAGCAGTTCGCGGTCGATTGGGTAGACCAGAATTCCCAACGGCTTTCAGACTTCGATATGGAGATCTGGAGATACGCTGAGCCTGCGTGGCGTGAGTACAAGTCTGCTAAAGCCTACGTCGAACTCCTCAAAGCTGATGGATGGGATGTCGAAGAAGGCTCAGGCGATATGCCCACCGCATTTGTTGCCACTTGGGGTGATGGCGGTCCTGTTCTTGGTGCTTATGCCGAGTACGATGCGGTGCCTGGCAATTCCCAACAGCCCGTCCCCTATCGTGCGCCGCGTGAAGGGCTCCATCCTTGGGCTGCCGGCCACACCGATCCGCACTCAATGCTCGGCGTCGGTGGGCTTACGGGCGCACTGGCCACCAAAGCCACGATGGAAAAGTACGGTATCAAGGGCACCATAAAATTCTTCGGCGAACCTGCCGAAAAGCTCTGTGGCTCCAAACCCATCCATGCCGCCAAAGGCTATTATGATGGTTTCGATGCGTTCATCGCCTATCACCCTTGGCCCAGCAATACCTGCGAATGGGAGACGCACTTCGGCGCCTACTGGGGATGCGTTTTCATCTTCGAATGCCCTGAACCAGAAGGTTGGGTGGATCTCAATCTCCTGCCCGTCGAAACTGCCGGCCGCGTTGTTCCCCGCACACCCGGAGCCATCGACGCCGTCACCTTGATGTACACCATGACCAAGCACACAAAAGAAGCCATGTTTCCCAACACAAGCAACTGGACCATCAACGAGGCTATCCTGGCCGCTGACAACGCCACCGCCGATAATCTCCCACCCCGCTACGCTGCCATCCAGTACGCCTGGCGATCCTCCACCCTCGGCATTCAGGAGCACATCTATAACGTCCTGGAAAACAACGCACGCCACTCTGCCGCCGTCAGTGGTTGCGAAGTCTCGGTCGAGTGGATTAGTAAGACGCGTGTTGCCCTCGCGAATCACGGCATGTCCAGCCTCACCTATAGCAACCTCGAGCTCGTCGGCCCACCAACCTACAGCGAAGAGGCCCTCAATTTCGGCCGCGAGATCCAGAAGAACCTCGGACTTGAGCCGATGGACAACCCCTTCCCTGAGAGCAACACAGCCCTCCTCCCGCCGCAGGAGTATGAGAAGCAGGTGCGCGCGAACCTACCTTCCTGGCAGCAATTCATCGGTGCCGACGATTATGTTGAATACATGTGGCATGCCCCAACCGTCCGCCTGCTCACTGCCCGTCCACGCCTCCAGTCGCCTGCGCCAACCTATCAATATCCCAGCTGGACCTATTTGGCGATGGGTGGTGTTCCTGCCATCGTCGATCCCGGCATGTTCGTTGCTGGCAAGACGATCGCCGCCACCTTGCTCGACCTGTTGACTCAGCCTGATGAACTAGCGAAGGTGCAGGCCGAATTTGTCGAGCGCACTGGTGGTGGAGTCGGTGGTGACAAATGGGTAGGTCCGCTGATGGATAAAGATATTGTTCCTCCAATCGACCTCCGCTGGCCCGAGTACATCACGACCGCCCGCGGCGAGGAGTGGACACTCCCTACTCCGATCCCCGGCGCAGCCAAGAAACTCTAGATATTGCGTCCCCTTCTTCTCTCATCGCCCCTTGGAGCGCATCTTTCTGAGGGGCGATCCTCTATCAATAGAAACCCGCTACAATGCCCCGCAAGCAATTGAATGATTCTTTCTCGGCAAGAAAGGCAGGATGGGTTGGCTTATGAGCTCCCACCCAGTTGATCCGGCTCTCTATCAGTCCATGAAATTTCGCAGCATCGGTCCCACCCGCGGTGGACGCGTCGTCGCCGTCAGTGGTGTCGTTGGCGATCGCAACACCTATTACTTCGGCTCCACCGGCGGCGGGGTCTGGAAATCCGACGACGCCGGCATGCACTGGCGCAATATCTCCGACGGCTTCTTCAAGTACGCCTCGGTCGGGGCTATCGCCGTCGCACCCTCCGATCCCAACGTCATCTACGTCGGCATGGGCGAGACCACCATCCGCAACACCGTCTCCCGCGGGGATGGCGTCTATAAATCCACCGACGCCGGCAAGACCTGGCAGCACATGGGCCTGGCCGAGACCCGCAACATCGGCAAAGTCATCATCCATCCCCAAAATCCCGACCTCGTCTACGTCGCCGCCTTCGGTCACGTCTTCGGCGCCAACCCCGATCGTGGCCTCTATCGTTCCCACGATGGAGGTGAGACCTGGGAGCGCATCCTCTATGTCAGCGATAAAGCCGGTGTCAACGACCTCAGCATCGACCCCAGCAACCCGCGCATCCTCTATGCCGTTGGCTGGGAAGCCTTCCGCACACCCTACTCGCTCTCCAGCGGTGGCGAGGGCAGCAAGCTCTTCCGCAGCTTCGATGGCGGTGATAGCTGGCAAGAGATCAGCCGCAATACCGGTCTCCCCAAAGAAGGACTCTTCGGCAAGATCGGCGTCGCGGCATCCGGCCCCCAACCCGGCCGCCTCTGGGCCATCGTCGAGCATGAGGAAGAGGGCGCCGTCTATCGCTCCGACAACTACGGCGATAGCTGGACCAAGCTCAGCGACGACCGCAACCTCCGCCAGCGCGCCTGGTACTACCACCACATCTACGCCGACCCACAAGACGCCAACACCGTCTGGGTGCTCAATGTTGAGATGTGGAAGTCCATCGACGCCGGCAAGACCTTCGAGCAAGTCTCAGCCCCGCACGGCGATAATCACGACCTCTGGATCAACCCCGACGACCCCGACAATATGATCCTCGGCAACGACGGCGGCGCGCTCGTCACCGTCAACGGCGGCGGCGGATGGTCTTCCATCTACAACCAGCCGACCGGCGAGTTCTATCACGTCACCACCGACAACCAGTTCCCCTATCGCATCTATGGCGCGCAGCAAGACAACACCACCATGAGCATCCCCAGCCGCTCCCGCAACATCGCCATCATCTATCCCGACTGGAAGGAGATCGGCGGCGGCGAGTCCGGCTATATCGCCGTCGATCCCGAAGACCCCGCCATCGTCTATGCCGGCAGCTACGGCGGCAACCTCACCCGCTTCGATCAACACACCGAGCACCAGAAAGACATCACCGTCTACCCCCGCATGATGATGGGCCACGGCGCGAAGAACCTGAAATATCGCTGGCAGTGGACTTCGCCGATCGCCATCTCACCCCACAACCGCCAGGTCGTCTACTCCGCCGGCAACATCCTCTGGCGCACCACCGATGGCGGCCAGAGCTGGGAGCAGATGAGCCCCGATCTCACCCGTGCCGATCCCGAAACCCTCCAGCCCTCTGGTGGACCCATCACCCGCGACAACACCGGCGCCGAGACCTACGCCACCATCTTCGCCTTCGCCGAATCCCCGGTCGAGCCCGGTGTCCTCTGGGCTGGCTCCGACGATGGCCTCGTCCACATCAGCCGCGACAACGGCGGCGAATGGGTCAACGTCAACCCGCCCCAGATGCCAGACTGGGCACTCATCACCATCATCGAACCTTCCCCTCACACCGCCGGCAAAGCCTATATCGCCGCCACCCGATACCGTGGCGGAGATGAACGTCCCTACCTCTATAAGACCGAGGACTACGGCCAGACCTGGACCGAGATCATTGACGGCATCCCCTGGGACGAATCGACCGGCAGCGGCGCATTCACCCGCACCATCCGCGAAGACCCCGAGCGTGAGGGACTCCTCTTCGCTGGCACCGA
>CAYNTE010000099.1:0-10618 GCA_964399615.1 uncultured Thermomicrobiales bacterium | reverse complement strand
ACAGCTCGCCTCGATCCGTCACCACGGCGCCCGGGATCAAGATGTCCGCTCCAGCTGCTGGCGGCAGATGCGGGCTGAGGCCATTGCCGGCGACGTCAAGGATCGCGTCTTCAGTCACACCGAAGCGCTCAGCGATATCGGCGAGCGAATCCCCTTCCTGCACCTCATAGACGACGCCATCCTGACGCGGTACCAAGATCGGGTCGCCGGCATCGAGCGGCGCAGACGGGTCCTCAATGTCGTTCGACCAGACGAGGCTCGGGACCGAGACATTGAAGCGGTCTGCAATTTTGACCAGCGTATCGCCAGCGCGCGTCGTGACCGTCGTGGTTGCGCTGGATGGCAAGAAGATCTCGGACGTTTCTGTCGCCGAGGGCGTCTCTCCCGCTGTTTCGTCCTGCGATTCCACAGACCCCGTCGGTGCGGGCAAGCCACCACCCAGGCCCGGCTGACCGCTCGAGGGCTCCTGCGATGCTGCTGATTCCGGCTCGTCGGTTGCCTGTGCTTGGTTCGATAGTGCTGTTGCTGTTGGTTGCGCAACCATTTGATTGCTCGGGTTATCGTCGACCTTCTGTTGATAGACGATCACCCCACCAGCGACCGCAGCTATCAGCACAGCCGTGCCGGCGATACGCGGTAGCAGGCGGCGCGCGCTATCTCGTCGAGCGGGAGTGTCGACATGGTTCATCAGTCCGCCAACGCTCGCCACCGGCTCGATAGGCCGGATCGTGGCAAGCAGACTAGCGGGATCGATCAGCGGGATTGGGTAGTCACTAACCGCCGGTCGCCAGCCAAATGCGGGAATGAAGACTGCTGGCTTGTCAGTCTTCGAGGATCCCTGCCTGGTACTCGTTGAACGCTGAGCAGATCGGCGCTCATGACCCGGCGCTGGATCGCGTCGTTGTTCCACAGCCAGCCCCCATCTCCAATACTCAGTACTTCTGCGACGCGGTCACACACTGGACGCAGTCCCTTAGACAACTTGTTGCGTCTTCAGGCGTACGTACACCTGCCAAATCATAGCATCCGTAAACAGGTACCGCAATTGTTCCCTCAAGTCACAGCCAAGCGGTGCAGCGTTCGCGTCAGTCCGCCATTCCTCCACGTACCTAGGCCCGACCTTGACTCCGCGTCGAAGCGCGGGCCGGTGCTAGAATGCGGCCACTGTCGACGAACCAGGGGAAGGACGTCATGAACGGGTTTACTGGGCGGATCTTGCGCGTCAATCTCACCACTGGAGACATTCAGGTCGAGCATCCGCCAGACGAGTTCTATCGTCGGTATCTCGGCGGTAGCGCGATGGGCACCGCCTTTCTCCTCACTGAAACCTCTCCCGGCTGTGATCCACTCGGACCAGAGAATGTCATCACCTTCGCTGTCGGCCCCCTCGCTGGCGTGCCGATCAGCGGTCAAAGTCGCATCGCGCTGGTCGCCAAATCACCGTTGAGCGGTGCTATCGGCGACAGCCAGATGGGAGGATCGTTCCCAGCTGCACTCAAGCTAGCGGGCTTCGATGCCGTGACGGTCAGTGGCCAATCTGACACACCGCGCTATCTCTATATTGAGGATGGCAGTGCTCAACTCCTTGATGCTCAGTCTCTGTGGGGATTGGAGACGGCCGAGGTCGACCAGCTATTGCGGGAACGCCACTCACACGCCCGGCTCCAGGTTGCCCAATGTGGACCGGCTGGCGAGCGACTCGTACGCTATGCCGCAGTGATTGGCGATCGCAACCGCGCAGCAGGCCGAACCGGAATGGGTGCGGTGCTGGGCTCCAAGCGGCTCAAGGCCATCGCGGTTAGCTGGAGGCCGCAAACAAGACCCTCGGTCGCCGATCCGGACCGGCTGTCCCCGCTCCAGCGTGGTGAGGCTCGTGGGGTGCGTACCAGCGCCTCGATGCTAACGCTCCAGCGCTACGGAACGGCAACCAACGTTGACCGCAACAGCGCAGAGGGAGCCTTGCCCAGCGAGAACTGGACGGCTGGCAGCTTCGCATCCGCCGACCGGCTGGGCTCGAACGAAATGAACCGCACGCTGCTGCTCCGCAACGACACCTGCCATGCCTGCGCAGTACGCTGCAAGATTGCGGTCGAGAACGAGCGTCGTGGGATCGATCCCAATTACGGCGGGCCAGAGTATCAAACGATCGCTGCGTTTGGTTCACTCTGCGGCATCTCCAACCTCGAATCGGTGGCCTACGCAAACCAACGCTGCAACGCCGCCGGACTCGATACGCTCAACAGCGGCGCATCAATTGCGTTCGCCATGGATTGCTTCCGGCACGGGATCATCGGGCTTGAGGAAACAGACGGGATCGACCTCAGCTTCGGCAATGAGGAGGCCATGCTGGCGACGCTTGAGGCGATCATCGCTCGCCACGGCATCGGCGATATCTTGGCTGAGGGCATCGACCGTGCTGCCGCGCTCTGGGGAGAAGCGGCACGCGAACTCGCGCCGACGGTCAAAGGTGGCGTCATGCCGGCCCACATGCCGCAAGCGCGACGCTCACTGGGGCTCATCTACGCCGTCAACCCCTCGGGACCAGATCACCAATCAAGCCAGCATGACCAAGCCATTGGCCCTGGCGCAAGCGAGGAAGAGCGTCGCCGGATGGCACTGCTTGGCATTGAAAACGAGCTGGCGGAAACAGACCTCAGCTACGAGAAAGTCCGGTTCGCCTGGGAGACGCAGAAGTTCTACAGCGCGCTCGATGCAACCAGTGTCTGCCAATTCGTCTACGGTCCCAGCTATCAGCTCTATGGCCCTGATCATCTGATCGAGGCAATCAATGCCGTGACCGGTTGGGATATGACGCTCGCTGAGCTCCAGGAGATTGGAGAGCGCAAGATTACGATGCAACGGCTCTACAATGCTCGTGAAGGGCTCGACCGGCGAGATGACCGGTTGCCGCGCAAGCTCTACAAGACGCTCGTCAAGAAGCGAAAAGGGGACAATCAGCTTTCAGAGCAGGAGATCTCACGCGCGACCGACTGGTATCACGAATTGGCAGGTTGGGACGTCGAGACTGGAACACCAGCACCCGCTACGCTGGAGCGTCTGTCAATCGATGCGGATTTGGGGGAACGGATGGCCGGCGAGCGCTAACGCCGTTGGCCGCATAGGGGGAGGCAATCCATTGCAGGAACAGGAGACGAACGCCAGTTCGCCACGCGCGGGTCTGGTATTTGACGACCGCTATTTGCAGCACAATCCAGGCCCACAGGTGCTGGCGGGATCGGGCAGACCGCTGCCATTCGTCGATCTCGAGCTGCACCGCTCCAATCATCTGCTGGTGCAGCGCGCAAAACAATTGATTGATCTGGGAGGGCTCGAACAAAAGCTCGTGCACATCCCAGCCTGCGACGCGACGCCCGAGCAGATCGCCGTGTATCACACCGAGGACTACATTGGTCGCGTCAAGGACATCTCGGACGCAGGCGGTGGCGACGCTGGCGAGGGGGCAGCTCTCGGCCCAGGCTCCTACGAGATTGCTCTTCGAGCCGCGGGTGGCGGTCTGGCGGCAGTCGATGCTGTTATGTCAGGCGCTGCGCGTCGCGTGTTCGCACTGGTTCGCCCACCGGGTCACCACGCGATGAGCGACAAGGGGATGGGCTTCTGTCTCTTCAACAACGTCGTCGTCGCAGCCCACTACGCCCACGAGGTGCATCAGCTCGAGCGCGTGATGATCCTTGATTGGGATGTCCACCACGGCAATGGCACCCAGGACGCGTTCTACCACGATCCCTCGACGCTCTTCGTCTCGATACACGAGGACCAGCTCTATCCAGTTGGCTGGGGTGCAATAGATCAGAGTGGCGAGGGTGACGGCCAGGGGTTCACGGTCAACATCCCGCTTCCCTCGGGATCTGGCGACGCCACGTACGAGGCCGCGTTCGAACGGATTGTCCTGCCCATCGTCGACGAGTATCAGCCGGAGATGATCTTCGTCTCTGCAGGCCAGGACGCCAGTATCATGGATCCACTCGGCAGGATGTCGCTCTCGACCGATGCCTACCGCCGCATGACGAGCCTGATGATCAATCGCGCCGAGCGCCATGCCGGCGGGCAGCTGGTGATCTTGCAGGAGGGCGGCTACAGCGAGGTCTACGCGCCGTATTGCACCATGGCGATCGTCGAGACACTGGCAGGCTCACAGACCAATCTCACCGAGCCCATCACGCTCGATCGCTTGACGGCGCGTCCCAGTCACTCGCAGGTCGGCCTCGATGCCGAAGATGCGCTGCGACGGATCTCTGAGCATCAATCCCAGTTTTGGACAAACCTGCGCTGATTCACACGTCGCTGGTCGATCCGCCGCTAATCGGGTCGACCAGCACGATCTCATCCCCATCACGCAGCGCTTCCGACCGCCCAACGCCCTGACCGTTGCGGAGCACGCGCATTTGTGACGCGAACGCTGATAGATCCGGATGACGCTCGACGAGCACCTGCACCAGATCTTCCACATCGGACATGGCCGGCAGGATAAGATCTTCGCCTCGCACGCCTGCACAATCTCGATAGATTCCGATGTACTGCACAGTGATCTGCATCCAGCGCCTTCTCTCACGCATGCTATTCTCACTGTAACCAACATCAAGGACGAACGCTCGTGCGGCGAAGGAGGGAGCAACGCTAAATGGTAACTGAGAGTGCCACGAGTACCGCTGAACTGAAAGAACGCGCTCGCAGAGCTATCGACGGTGGACGTGATCATGTCGTCGAGGTAGCCGAGACGATCCGCGTGAACCCCGAGATCGGCTACGAAGAGGTGATGGCCTCCCAACTGCTGGCGGATCACTTGCGTGAGGTCGGCTGCGAAGTCATCAAGCCGTATGGGGGGCTCGAGACCTCATTTCGCGCCACTATCGACTCCGGAAAGCCTGGCCCGACCGTTGCCGTGCTGGCCGAATATGATGCGCTGGCAGGCATCGGCCACGGCTGCGGCCACAATCTCATCGGCGGATCGGGGCTTGCGTCGGCCATCGGCATCAAAGAAGTCATCAACGACCTGGGCGGCCGGTTCGTAGTCATCGGGACACCCGCTGAAGAAGGCGGTGGTGGCAAGATCAAGCTCATCGAAGCGGGAGCATTCGAAGACGTCGACGCGGCGTTGATGATCCACCACGCGGGCAACAAGACTGGTGCGCCGACTGAGGCGCCAGATGGCACCTGCCTCGCCGTTGCTCACCTCGAGTTCGAGTTCTTCGGCAAGCCTGCCCACTCAGCCGGCGATCCATACAACGGCGTCAACGCGCTGAATGCCGTCATCAAGCTCTTCACTGGCATCGACGCGCTGCGCCAGCACATCCTCATGGAAGATCGCATCCACGGCATCATCACCGACGGTGGCCAGGCAGCGAACGTCGTGCCCAAATACGCGTCGGCACGCATGTATGTCCGCTCAGCGAGCCGCGCTCGACTCGAAGAGCTCTCCGAGCAGGTCCGCAACATCGCGCAGGGCGCAGCCTTGATGACTGGTTGCGACTACAAGATTGAAGAGGATAATACCTGCTTCGACATGCGTCCTAGCTATGTCATCGGTCGCCTCTATCAGCAGAATATCGAAGATGTCGGAGTTTGGGGAAGTGGTGGACGCTCGGGCCGCGGCATGCACTCGACCGATTTCGGCAATGTCTCCTACGAAGTGCCGTCGGTCACTGGAAGCTTTGCCATCAGCCACGATCCGATTCCCGGCCACTCCCAACAGGTGGTCGACGCTTCGGGTTCCGACTTTGGCTACGAACAGTTCATCAAGATCTCGCAGGCCATGACGATGACCGCCATCGACTTGCTGGCAAACCCAGACATTGTCGAAGAAGCGAAGCAAGAGCACCGCCGCTGGTCAGAACTCTACGAGTAACATCACGATCCAGAGGCAAAGCGAGCGCCCGCTGGGATATCCCAGCGGGCGCTCGCTTGTCCGGTTTGGGTGATTAGTCAGCGGACGGATACAAGAGGATGACGGTCAGATCGATCTCGTCCATAGGATCGGTGATCTCCGTCAGACCGCTGAACACATTCCCATTCTGGCCCGAGTCCTCACGATAGTGGAGCTGGAAGTTGAAACTCTCGCCAGCTGGCAATTCGCCAGTAGCCTGGCCATTCTCATCCACCAGCCAGGTCTCGACGACGTCGTTCTCGTCATCAAGCACCAGGACCTCGGAGCTCTCAGCGGTAGTCGTCAGGTCATCGTTGTTGATGACAATCTGGTCGATGTTCACCCCGGCCATCGCTCCATTCACGAACTGAATCGTGAGGTCGTTCGTGTTCGCCGGACCACCAATCACTTCGGGTGCGTCGGCGGCAACTTCCTTCTCATCAAATGCCTGGCGAATCAGGGTCTCTGCCTGTGCGCTGGTGGCATTGAATGGAATCGTCACCGAGATCGCTCCAGCCGTTGGATGCTGAATCGAGATATCGAACGTGCCGCCGGTGGCGGAGTTCGGCGAGATGGTCTGCACTTCGGCATCGCCGCCGCCGTTAACCAGCGTCACGGCCTCGCTGTCGATCGGTTCTTCCTCCTCCGGGAAGGTGAAGAAGGTTGCTATCTGTACCTGTGGCACATTCTGGCCGAGGAGGTTGCCGTTATCGAACAGGAACTCGATACAGGTAGCGTCCTCCTCGTCACAATCAAGAATCTCTGAGTCCTCATCCAAGCCATTGAGCGGACCGCCAGTCGCTGTCGGAGCGTCGAGCCCAACACCCTCAGCTGCGAAGGCGTTTGAGATCGTCACACCCAGCTCACCAGCTGGGACATCGTACGGGATGCTGGTGATCAGGATTGGACCAGCTGTTGGGTGGAAGAATGTCAGGTTGAAGGTGCCACCGATTGCGTTGGTCATCGTAATGGCCTGCAACTCGTTGGCGCTACCGGGAGCGCCGTTACTGACAGTCGTCACTTCTCCACCGGTCAGAGGTCCGCAAGGTCCGACCTCACCGACCGGCACGGCATCGCCATCGACTTGACCATCGTTGTCACAATCCACCATGGCATTGACGACGACTGAAACGCCCTCGGCCGGTTCTTCAGTTTCAGTAGGTGGTTCAGTCGGTGGCTCGGTTGCCGGCGGGGCGACATTCGTGTCATAGCGCCAGTGGTAGTAGTGCAGACCAACGTTTCCGGCCTCAACCTGCCAGGTGGCTTCGTTCGAAGGGGTGTAGGTCATACAGCGGCGCTCGAAGCACTGCACCAGGACATCCTTGACGACGCCATCAACCTTCGAGCTCGCCCAATAGGCTTCGGTTACTGGTCGGCCAGTGGCATAGATCTGATTGCGGAAGAGTGGACCTTCAATGAACTGTCCATCTTCATAGACAGTGCCGGTCGCGTTCATCAGATCCCAAAATGGTTGGGCGATTCGGTGATTGGTCTCTTCGTCCAGCACGGCAGCTTGAATATTGTATTCACCAAGTGCCTGATCCACGGTCAGCGTTCCGTCGCGAGAGAGCCGGGTTTGATAGACAGAGCCTTCCGCTGCTGGTTCAGCGTCGAGCAAGTCAGTGAACGTAGCGTAGGTGGGGCCAAGCGAATCGTCGGGGTCACCGGCAACTGGCACATCGGCAGGCACGCTGGGCTCAAACTCATTATCGCCAACCTGAATGTGACCATTGATCAGCTCGTTCACCAGCAAGCCGTTGGTCACGTACCAGAGTGAATCGACATCAGCGTCGGGATAGGTGATCTCCATACGGGCCTTGTCGAAATATTGCACCTGACGTTCGCCGTTTGGCGATTGCGCGTAGGGTTCGGTCAGCTCGCCGGTGAAAGCCTCTGGCGACCACATCCAGGTTCTACTGACATTGCCATTAGCGACTGGATAATCGGTCCGCGCCCAGCGCTCTTCAAAATGCGCATTCGACGGTTCCTCCGCACCCGCACCTTGAAAGGCGAGCGCACCGATAATCAGGATCAATGAACCGGCAGCAAGCAAGGTCGACCAAAAATGTCGACCAGGGCGCCGGAATTCAAGATAACCGACTAAGCCTCGCATCTGCGTATTCCTCCCCTGTGTTGCTGCTGCACGTTGTCAATTTCAGCTCGCTCTTCAGATCCCCAGGTCTGTCGAGCTGACCATGCACCCAGCATGAGTGATGCAGACGTACGACCGAACGATGTGACTAACAGACACTCGATTTGTCTGTACCTTACCCAACGTCTACATTGGTGGCAACACTCTGATAACGCCCCAGGACCCGTTATCGTGATGCTTCCGGTGAACTCCAAAAGAGATCGATCCAGCGTTGCCAGTTAGCCTCTGGCACCGCATCATCCGGCGGAGCGATCGACTCTTTCATGGCTGGCTTGTCCCCTTGCCAGCGCATCAGGATCACCGTCTCACCCTGCTCCGCCATGCCCAGATCACGCCGCGCAATTCCGCGTACATAGTCTTCATAGGCTCCCGGAGTGCGCAGCGTCTGTAGCCGGTCTCGAAGCTCGCTGTTCTCCGCTTCAAGCTGCTCGATCCCGGCATGCTGACTAGCGAGCTCGTCGTTGAGTTCTTTGGCCCGCCAGGCTTGCTGTCCAAATGCTCCGAGAAAATAGATCCAGATCAACAGCAACAAACCAATTGCTATCCGGCTTCGATGCGCCGTGAGCGTTCTGCTGATCTGGCTCGCGGTTCTCATGCGGAACGCTCCGAAGCGGTCAACGCAGGTCGTCTGAGATACCACGCTTCTGACTGCTCGTAGGTGTGCGCCACACGCAGCACGGTCTGCTCATCGAAGGCCGGGCCGATGACTTGCATCGAGACTGGCAGATCTTCAGAGAATCCAGCCGGAATAGCGATACCCGGCAAGCCAGCCATGTTCGCCGGAACGGTGAAGATATCAGCCAGATACATCGAAAGCGGGTCGTCGACTCTGGCCCCGATCGGGAATGCCACGGTCGGCGACGTGGGCGCGAGGATGGCATCGACTGATTCAAAGGCGCGGTCGAAGTCCTGCTTGATCAGCGTGCGCACCTTCTGCGCCTTCACGTAATAGGCGTCGTAGTAACCAGATGCCAAGGCGTAGGCGCCGAGCATGATGCGACGTTTGACCTCGCTGCCGAACAGCTGGCCGCGTGTCTCAAGATAGCTATCCATCAAGTTGTCGGCTTCGACGGCTTTGCCGTACTTGACGCCGTCATAGCGCGCCAGGTTTGCGCTCGCCTCGGCTGGCGCGGTGATGTAGTAGGTCGGCAGTGCGTACTTCGCGAACGGCAGCTCGACGGGCACCAGCTCTGCACCGAGGTCGGCATAAATTTGATATGCCGCCTCGCACGCCTCGCGGACTCCCGGCTCGACGCCCTCCTGGCGAGTCCACTCCTCAACGACACCGAGCTTCATGCCCTTAATCCCGCCGCTGAGCTCACTGGCGTAGTCGGGCACGGGCAATGGTGACGATGTCGCGTCGCGTGGATCGTGCCCGGCAATCGCCGAGAGCACGAGCGCGGTGTCTTCGACCGTGCGACTGAATGGGCCGATCTGATCGAGCGAGCTGGCGAACGCCATCAGGCCGTAGCGCGACACCCGTCCATAGGTTGGTTTGAGTCCCACCACGCCGCAAAACCCGGCGGGTTGACGGATACTGCCACCGGTATCTGAGCCGAACGACACTAGGGCTTCACTTGCGGCAACCGCTGCCGAAGATCCACCGCTGCTACCACCGGGCACACGCGAGAGATCCCAGGGGTTATGTGTCGTGAAATAGGCAGAGTTCTCGGTTGAAGAGCCCATTGCGAACTCGTCGGTGTTTGTCTTGCCCAGGAATACTGCATGCTGGGCGCGTAGCCGCTCGACGATAGTCGCATCATAGGGCGACATGTAACCCTCGAGGATCTTCGAGGCCGCCGTCGTTGGCGCGTCGACCGTGCAGAGGATGTCTTTCAGCGCCACGGGAATGCCAGTCATCGCAGACGCCTCGCCAGCCGCAATCACCTCATCGGCAGCTTGAGCCATGGCACGCGCTTGCTCGTCCATTACAGTGATATAGGCTCGCACATCACCGTCGACTTCAGCGATCCGCTGGAGATAGGCTTCCGTCAGCTCGACTGCACTGATCTCGCGCGTGTCGAGTCTGCGCCGGGCCTCGGCGAGGGTAAATTCGAGAAGATCAGTCATGAGATTCCTGTTTCATGCAACTCCGGTTATCCGCCCCTAGGACCCCTCAAGCACCGCATTGACTCGGATGAAATCACCTTCCGTGCGCGGTGCATTGCGCAGGACGTCCTCGACCGAGAGTGGGTCGCCCGGCTCATCCTCTCGCAGGATGTTCTGGAGCTGGATCACTTGTGCCGTGGGTGGGATGTCGTCCGTCTCGACTTCCTGCAGCATCTCGATATGCTCCAGGATGCTGGAGAGTTGTTCGCGCATTTGCTCCTTCTCTTCATCAGAGAGCCCGAGTCGCGCGAGCATGGCAATGTGTTCGACAGTCTCACGTTCCAGCTTCATCGGCACACCTTCCGGCCAATACTCTTCCCCCAGATGACTTCTGGGCACATCCAGTGAGTCTAACAGTGGCATTCCGCCGCTTCCACCGCCTGCTATGAGGTCGCCAGGCCCGGCGGAAGCTCGGTTGGATCAATCTCTTCAGCATCGAATAGTGCCTTGATGCGCGAGATGTCGTGGTCGGACTC
>CAYNTE010000098.1:0-10664 GCA_964399615.1 uncultured Thermomicrobiales bacterium | reverse complement strand
AGATCGAGCCCACCGCCGTAGCCAGTCAGGTTGCCGTTCGAGCCGATGATGCGGTGGCAGGGGACGATGATCGGAATGGGGTTCGCGCCGTTGGCGGACCCGACTGGACGCGCCATGCCCGGCTTGCCGATGCGCCGGGCGATCTCACCATATGTAGTAGTCTCGCCATAGGGCACCTGCAGGACAGCTTCCCAGACAGCACACTGAAAGGGTGTCCCGCGCAGATCGAGGGGCACGTCGAACTCCTGCCGGTCGCCATCGAAATATGCACGAAGCTGTGCCCGCGCCTCGGCCATGCCCGCTATATCGTCGACGAGTTGATAGCCACCGGGCGCTAGCCTGGCCAGTTCGCGGTCGCGCCGCTCGACTGCATTGGGCAGCAGGATAGAGACGATGCCGCGTGACCCGACTGCCAAGCCAAACCGTCCCAGGTCGTTCTCGATGATGTCCCAGCCGATGGTCTCCATTGGTGTGCTCCTTGTCATGTGTATGGACACCTAATCCTACCAGGTTCTGCCACAAAAGAGAACATTTGTTCGATGGTCGGGTGCGAGAGAATTGGTGGCGGATGGTAGCATCCATCAGCTGGAGATCGACAGCGGGCGATGGGGAGAACCAGCCAGACGTGACGCTGCTGCGTAAGCTGGAAATCATTGGATTCAAGAGCTTCGCGACGCCGACGACCTTTGTCTTCGATCGTGGCCTGACGGCTATTATCGGGCCAAATGGATCGGGCAAGTCGAACATTGCTGAGGCCTTGCGCTGGGTGCTCGGTGAGCAGAGCTACTCGAACTTGCGCGGCCGGCGCACCGAGGACGTCATCTTCTCGGGTTCGGATCGGCGTGCGGCGGCAGGGATGGCCGAAGTCACGCTGACGATCGACAACTCGGACCACGAGCTTGCGTCGGAATTCAGCGAGGTGACGGTCACCCGCCGGGCCAGCCGCGCGGGGGAGAACCAGTACCTGATCAATGGCCAGCGTGTACGCCTGAAGGATGTGCAGCAGCTGACTGCGCCGCTGGGGCAATCGCACACGATCATTGGCCAGGGGTTGGTCGATGCGGTGCTGAGCCAGCGTCCCGAAGACCGGCGCGGGCTCTTCGAACACGCCGCGGGCATCGCGGGCCTGCGCATGCAAGCAACCCAGGCCGAGCGACAACTGGTTGAAGCGGACGCGAACGCCCAGCGTCTGCGAGACATTCTCTCTGAACTCGCGCCGCGGGTGCGATCGCTCGCCCGGGCGGCCAGGCAAGCGCGTGAATATGCTGAGATCCGTGATGAATTGCAAACCCTGCAACGCCGCTATTTCGGGTCGCTCTGGCGCGATCAGCTTGCGCGGCGCGGCAACGCCCGGCGTGCTGTTGCCCAGGCGGAGATGCGGCTGGAGTCGGCGACCGGCGCCCACCAAGAGGCGGTGCGAGCGCTCTCGATTGCCAGGACCAGGGTACGCGACCAGCAGCAGCGCATGGATGCAGCCCGCGAGCAGGTCAGCAAGATCGAGCGAGAGATTACCAGTGCCAGGCACCGGATCGACCTATTGCAGGCCGAAGGGCGCGCGATCCGGCAACGAATCGAGGACATCTCGGCGTTGCAGGCGAGTCGCACCGCCGAGCGGGGACATCTGCAGCAGACGATTGCCCGGCTGGATGAGGAAGCGGAGAGCCAGCGCAATGCGATCGAACGGCTTGAGCGCGAGCATGACGATCTGGAGGCCCGCAACCGCACCCAGGCACTGGAGACGCAGGCGATAGAACGCCGGATGCGCGAGATCGACAACGAAGTGTTGCGTCTCGCGCGCCAGTTCGCCGAGGCTGAAGGCGCGCTGACCTCGATTGAAGAGCGCCGCCAGCGCAGCGACGACGAGCAGCGGGAGCACGTAGCGCGCAAGCGCGATCTGGAAGAGGCGCTCGCCGCGGCCCAACACGACCACGATGAGATCGCCGGACAGATCGATGCACCGGCGCTTGATGCGCTGCGTGAACAGCTGGCCAGCGAGCGCGCGCAGCTTGAGCGTCTGGAACGTGATCAGGCAGGGCGTGAGGACGAGCTGCAGCAGCTCAGGCGTCAGATTACGAGCCTGCAGGCACGGCAGGAGATCCTGGATCGATCGCACGAGGAGGGCGAGGGGCTCTTTGCCGGCGTCAAGGCGATTCGACGCGGGATCAGCTCTGGCAAGCTCGATATGCCGGGCTTCATCGGCGCGGTGGTCGATGTCATCGATTCGCCGGAGCAGTACCAGGTCGCCATCGAGATGGCGCTTGGAGGGCGGTTGCAGGATCTGATCGTTCGTGCGTGGTCGGATGCTGAAGCTGGCATTCGATTCTTGCGAGAATCGAATCGTGGCCGGGCGACGTTCCTGCCGCTGGAGACGGTTCGGGATCGCCGGCCGATGACGGCACCGGCTGATCCCGATGTTATCGGCATCGCGAGTGATCTGATCGGGATACCGGACGGCCTGGAGCTGATCGCGCGTCACTTGCTGGGCCAGACGCTGATCGTCACCGATCTGGCGGCTACGCGCCGGGTGCTGACGGAGGAGCGCCGCTGGACGATTGTGACGCTGGAGGGCGAGATTACGCGTCCAGCGGGTAGCGTCACTGGTGGGTCGCGCAACCGGGCATCGGGGTTGCTGGCGCGCGAGCGGGAGCGGCGATCGCTGCCGAAGGAGATTGCTCGACTTCAGCAGCAGCTTGACGAGGCGACACAGGCGGTAGAGGCGGGGCAGGCCGCGCTCGCCACTCAACGCCAGGGGATCGCCGCGGCACAACGGGAGCTTCGCGAGAGAACGGAGCGATTTGAGACCGCAACGCAGCAGCGAGATCGCCAGCTAGCGCGACTCGATCAGCTTCGCCAGCAGAGCGACCGTCTGGAGCGTGACGCGCAAGCATTGCGTGAGCGGGCAGTGGCCCTGGAGCAACAGCGCGGAGCGCTCACGGGGCAGCTCAGACAGCTTGAGCAGTCACGCGATGCACTTGTTCAAGAGCGGGATGCCCTGGTCGTCAGGCTAGAGCAGCAACCGGCGAGTGAGAGTGCGCGCTTGACGGCGCTGGCCAGCGATCTGGCAACGCAACGCGAGCGCCTGCGTTCTGCTCAGCGGGAGCGCGAGCAAGCGGAGCAGCGTCTGGCATCGTTTGCCACGCTCCATGAGCAGCAGTCCACCGAGGTGGAGGCGCTGAACGGGCAGCGGGACCAGGTGGAAGCGCAGCTTGAGGAGGCGCGCGTCAAGCTGGCGGGATTCGAGCAGCAGCTGAGTCTGGCTCGGGATGCCCTGCACCCGCTTGCCGAGGAGCGCCGGAACGCAGATGAGGCGGTGGCCGAGGCAGAGACCGCGGCCGACGACGGGCTGGCGCGATTGCGGACGGCAGAGCAGCAGCGCGATCAGGCGGCGCTGGATCTCTCACGCGTGCAAGACGAAGGCACATTTCTGGCCGAGCGCATTCGCAACGATCTTGAGATCGACCAGCCACACTCGTTGCTGGCCGATGCGGGCGAATATAGCGAGGAAGATGAGCAGAAGATCCGCCGGTTGCGTGACCGCCTGCGGCGCATGAGCTCGGTCGGCGAGGATGTGGTCGAGGAGTACGAGGAAGAGGCGCAGCGGCTGGCGCACCTGGAGGCGCAGCTTGAGGATGTCGATAACGCGGCGGCCTCGTTGCGCCGCGTGCTGGCGGATTTGCACGAGCAGATGTCGGAGCGCTTCAGTTCGACCTTCGGTGACGTCGCGCTGGAGTTCGAGCAAACATTCACGCGGCTATTCGGTGGCGGCGCGGCGCGCTTGAGTCTCTCGGACGATGAGACTGGCGCCGTGGATATTGTTGCCCGGCCACCGGGCAAGCGCTTTCAGGGGCTGAACCAGCTCTCTGGCGGCGAGCGCGCGCTGACGGCGGTGGCGCTGCTGGTTGCAATTCAGCGTGTGAATCCAAGTCCATTCGCGTTGCTCGACGAGGTCGATGCAGCGCTCGACGAATCGAACGTGGTGCGCTTCCGTGATGAGATTCGCGAGTTGACGGCGGACACGCAGTTCATTGTCATAACGCACAATCGCGGCACGATCGAGGGCGCCGATACGCTCTACGGTGTCTCGATGGCCGCGGACGGGCACTCGCGAGTCGTTTCACTGCGGCTGGAGGAGGCGATTCGGGCTGTTGAGGAGCAAGCCGAAGGGGTAATCTCCGGAGCTCAGTCCTCTTCCTGATTGAGGGCGGAGCGTAGCATCTGCTCGTGCTCCCGATCGCGGTTGACGACCCATTCGGTGTAATCGCGGATCGTCATCTGGCCGAGCTTGGCATGCCTGCCAGTGCGTGCCCAGTCATTATTCTCGGCTTCATCGAGCAGATCAATCACCTGGCGACGGTAGTTCACGAATTCGTCGAAGGCTTCGAGCGGGTCCTGGTTGAGATAGTCACGCGCGATCGGCCAGAGGGAGTCTTCGACAACCTCCAGCTCTGCGCCATCTTCCTCAAGCATGGCCAGCAAGCGCTCGAGATAGAGCTCTTCCAAATCGCGCAGATGGCAGAGAATTTCGACTGCGCCCCACGCGCCACCTGGGCCAGCGCGCTTGAGATCCTGCTCGTCGGCCTCCGTGATGAGGTTCTGGATGCGCGTCGGGAATTCCTGGAGCCGATCAATTAGATCTTCTCGTGCTTCGGCATCGATGGTCATGCCGTCTCCAGCTCGTGTGTTGTGCGCTCGGAAGGCTCGCGGCGTGGCAGAGGCCGGCCATCACGCTGTTGTGCTTCATAGATGGCGCGCCGGGCCAGCGAATCTGTTGCGTCGACCAGTGGTGCGTTGAGATCGTCAGCTGTAAGGGCGACGGGGATCTCGGTGCAGGCGGCGAGAATGACCTGTGCGCCGCGCTCGATCAGTGCCTCGGCCGCTTCGACCAGCCGGGATGTGACGGAGTCTTGCAGATAGCCCGCCTTTACGGCTCGAATCGAGGGCATGACGTTGTGGCGCTGGAGTTCTTCGTCGGGGACGATGGTCTGGATCCCGCGCGCTTTCAACGCCTCCTGATAGATGCCAGCGCGGATGGTCCCGCTGGTCGCCAGCAGTCCGACCGTGCGTGCACGCGGGTAATCGTCTTGAATCTCGTTGGCGGCGATCTCGACCATGCTCAGGATCTCGATATCGGACGCTGCCCGCAGCTGATCGATGAAGGCGTGGGCGGTGTTGCAGGGGATGATGACGAAATCCGCGCCGGCTTTGGCCAGATGCTCGATGCCGCGAACCATCCACGGTGTCGGATCCTCGCCGTCTGCAATCAGCGCCTCGGTGCGGTCGGGCACTCGTGGGTCGGCGTAGATGACGACCGGGATATGCTCCTGATCATTGGTTGCGGGCGTGGCCTGGATTAGCTTGGTGTAGAGATCGGCTGTTGCTGCGGGACCCATGCCGCCGAGGACACCGATAGTCGTGCGATGCTCGGCCAGCCACGGTGTAGGTCGAATGCTCGCCGCGCCAGTTGCCGAGGGCAGGGCGTTGTGTCCTGGCTGAGCCTCGCCCCAGCGGATGGCGCGCCGCAGGGTCTCTTTCAATCCGGCGAAGCGTCCGGTTGCCACTGGCGCAAGAATCTCGATTGGGACGGGCCGCACGGTGCCGCTGGCCGGATCCTGAACATCATAGGCGCGCATCTCTGGCTCGGGGTTCTGGAATGAAACGATGATCATCAATGCGTCGGGCCAGTTGGCTTCGCGGAGGTCGGTGGCGGATGGCTCGGGAGCTGAGGTGGGGTGGGAATGATAGATCGCGCCGAGTCGCCAGCCGTGAGATTCGATCTCGTCGATGGCAGCGACGACCTGAGAGTCTTTCATGCGATAGCGAGATGGCGAGGCCAGGACGTTTTCGCCGGGAAAGATCTTGACCGGTCGGTCGCCCTGGAAAGCGATCAGCCCGCAGCCTTCGTTTGGTAGCTCCGACTGCAGGTGTGCGAGCATGGCTGCTTGCACATCGGCAGGTATTCGTATGCGATCCTCAGAAAGGCCAGTATTCAGCGCCACGTGGCGACCTTCTCCATTCGGATTCTGGACTCGTTGCGGCAACGTCGTCCTCCGATGAGGCCAGCTGCTGAGTCTACATTATAGACGTTGATGACAAATCGGAAGTTCCCGACGGGATTACGGCGAATCTCGTTGCGCGGATGCAAACGCACGGAGGTCCTCCAAGGCGTCGATTGCGAGGTCGATACCTTCGGGGTTGAGGCGGTAATAGACACGGCGCTGATCGACCCGGCGATCGACGACGTTGGCGCGTTCGAGACTGGTGAGATGGGTCGAAACGGACGCATTTGGCGCCTTGACGGCCTGGGCGAGCTGGGTAACGTACATCTCGCCGCGCTGGGCCAGTGTCAGCGCCAGCTTCATACCGAGCTCGTGGCCGAGAGCGTTCAGCGCTTCGGAGGCATTGCCAGGCCAGGCGCCGTTGCTATGTGGCTCGAATGCCACGACGGCGCGACCTGCGAGCATCTTGATCGAGACGCCGCCGTGCTGGCCGGGGGAGATCAGAAAGATCACCTCCTGGCAGCTATCAAGTCCCTGCTGCTCTTCATCGGAGATGTCGACACCAGTGAGTACGGTGAAGGATCGCGATGGCGTGGAGTTGATGGTTTGCCAGATGGCCTCGCGGTGGATGCGGTCGAGGCGCTGGGCAAGGCGGGAGATGCGTCGCGAGCCGACTGCCTCCCAGCGAGCGTCGATGTAGTCGATCACGGCACGCTTGAAGCGGCCACCGGCGTTGGCCAGGAGCGCCTCGATGAGTGTGATCTCGCGTGTGGTCGTGGCGATTTGTCGCACCAGTTCGGGGATGTGGTCAGCGCAATTGCTGCGGGCGCGATCACTCAAGGCAAGTCCAGGCTCATCAAATTGGGTGTAGATAAGGCACTCGATGAGATTCTCGTACCACGTATCATCCTGGGATTCGAGGTAGCTGGTGAACTGCTGATGCGAGGTCATCGCTGGCGAATCGGGCTGGGTCATCAGCGCCAGGCTGTCACGCAGACTGTCGTTGCGGCTGCAGAGCCGGTGCATGAGGCTCGCTTCGTTGAGGGCACCCTCGTACGCCGGGTTGTATGACGTGTGTTGCAAGGTGATGGGTTGGGTCAGGACGGCAAGTGGTAAGTCGGCTCGTATGAGAACCCGTGAGCGACTCGCTTCTCGAAAGCGCTGTACCATACCTACCGTTTTCGTGTGATGCATGCGTGTTCGGGAAACCCACATCCCGACGTGCGCATCATCAGACTAGCACGAAATCGAGTCCAGGCCAATAGAACATGGGTGCGCCGTTAAGCGCTTACTTGAAGCTCTTCGCGGTATGTCGCTCTATTCGCCAGTGTTGCCCGAGATCGCGGTTTCGATGATGATTAGGTGTCTATCGTGATTGCACAACGCGCCGGGCACGGCATTGGAGGGATGGTGACATGGCCAGCATCTTCACACGGATCATCGATGGCGAGCTTCCAGGGGTATTTGTCTGGAAGGATGACCTTGCAGTCGGATTTCTCTCGATAAACCCTCTGAACCCCGGACACACACTCGTTGTCCCACGGCAGGAGATCGACCACTGGCTGGATCTCGATACCGAGACGATGTCGCACCTCTCCACCGTCGCGCAGTCGATAGGCAAAGCGATTCAGCGTGGATTTCAGCCGGTGCGCGTTGGGCTGGTGATCGCTGGGTTCGAAGTTCCGCATACGCACATCCATGTGGTGCCGATCAATAGTGAGCCTGAGTTGAATTTCTCCAATGCCCCGGCGATGGCAGAGGCGGAAGCGCTGGAGCGCAGTGCAGAGGTCATCCGGGCGGCACTGCGCGAGCTGGGATACGACCAGGTTTCGTCCTGATTCGACAGCATACCGATGCGAGGGAGTACTGATATGGCACGAGGTTTTGGCGTTGCGGCGGCGCTCGATCACGCGACGATTCAACAGGTAGCCAGAGAGGCAGAGACGGCGGGGTATGAATCGTTCTGGGTGAACGACACCCCGGGAGGTGACGGCCTGGCCGCGCTGGCTGCCGCAGCCGAGGTGACGCGAGCGATCAAGCTGGGTGTCGGGGTGATCCCGGTCGACCGGCGGCCCGCGGACGAGATCGCGCGGGACGTGGTGGAGCTGGGCATTCCACAAGACCGGCTCTGGCTGGGTATTGGCTCGCCCGATCCGAAGCGGGCGCTCAGCAAGATTCGTGAGAGCGTGGCGAGCCTGCATGAAGACCTCAATTGTCTCGTGATGATCGCGGCACTCGGACCGAAGATGACGAGTCTGGCGGGCGAAGTGGCAGACGGCGTGGTCTTCAACTGGCTGACGCCGGAATACGTCGCGAAATCTGCCGAGCGGGTGCGTGCCGCCGCCAGCGATGCTGGGCGGGATGCGCCGCTGTTGACGGCCTATGTCCGTGCTGGACTGCTGCCCGGTGCTGCGCAGCGCATCGAGACGGAAGCGGGTCGCTATGCCGGCGTACGCGCCTATGCCAACCATTTCGAGCGCCAGGGCCGATCAGCAGCCGATACGGTGGTGCAGGGAGAAGATGCGCAGACGTTGCAGGCGGGCATTGCACCCTACGTGCCGCTGCTCGATGAGGTGATCGTGCGCGCACTGACTCGTGATGACGAGCCGGAGACGATCTCGGAACTCCTGCATGCTTGCGCGCCGCCAGCCGGTGAGAGGAGCCATTGATGCATCGTGGATTCGGGATCGACGCGACCGTGCCGGTGGAGGTTGCTGTAGAGATTGCCCGGCAGGCGGAGGCGGCGGGATTTGCCAGCTTCTGGGTGAATGGATCGCCACCGCGAGAGGCGCTGGAGATCCTGGCAGCAGTTGCCAAGGAGGTCGATCTGCCGCTTGGAACGGGCGTGCTGCAACTCCTGCGACGGCCAATGGTCGACGTTGTTGCGGATATCAAGGAGCTAAAGATCCCCGTTAACCGGCTGATGCTGGGCGTTGGCTATGGTGCGCCGCAAGGGGCGTTGCAGACGATACGTGACGCTGTGGAGCAGACGCGAGCGATCGGAGCAACGCCGGTCGTTGGGGCGTTTGGCCCGAACATGACCAAGCTGGCTGGCGAGATCTCCGGCGGTGTGCTCTTCACCTGGTGGTTCAGCGATGCCATCGAAGAATCACGCCCGTTGGTGGAGGAGGGCGCGGCGCGAGCAGGTCGAGAGACGCCACCGATCATGTCCTACATTCGCTGTGCGCTGCTGCCCCAGGCGGAATCGAAGCTGGCCGAACAAGCAGGGAACTACGAACGTATCCCGCGCTATCACGAGCTCTTCCGCCGGCACGGCCTGACGGCTCGGGAGACGGTGGTGGCGGGTTCTGCGCGCGAGGATCTGATCCCCGGCATCGAGCGGGAAGAGCGTGTGCTGGATGTCTCGATCATCCGTGCGATCACTGGCGAGCCCTCAGTCGACGCGCATGCAGAGCTGATCGAGGCGACGCGACCATGAAGATCTACACCATCGGGTACACCAAGAAGTCGGCCTCAGCATTCTTCGACTTGTTGAAGGAGCACGGTATCGAGCGGCTGATCGATGTGCGACGTCACAACACATCGCAGCTTGCAGGCTTCACAAAACAGAGTGATTTCCCCTACTTCCTGCGCGAGATCGCGGGCATCGACTATGTCCACGAGTTGCGGTTTGCGCCGAGCGAGGAGCTGTTCAAAGCCTACCGGCGTGAGAAGGCGTTTGGATTTGACGAGCTGGCGCGCCGTTTTCGCGAGGAGCTGGAAGCGGGTGACATCGCAAGCCAGATCGACCGCGCACTCTTCGACCGGCCCGCGGTGTTGCTCTGCAGCGAGGCAGACGCTGACGAGTGCCACCGCTCGGTAGTTGCCAGCTATCTGGCCAGCGAGTGGGGCGATGTTGAAGTGGACCACCTCTAGGTGACCGCGCGCGCCGTGCTCTTGCTCGGCCTGTTGCTGGTTGCACTGGCTGCTTGCGTCGATCCATCGGCCGCACCCACCCCCACCGCCACGGAGCCAGCCAGCGACCGGCCCACCGGTGTAAGTCAAGCGTCCGCGACTTCGGCGGCTACCGGTCCAGAGATGATGGCAACGATCCCGCCGGGCATGGAGGTGGGCGAGGTGGTGCGGGTGGTCGATGGCGACACCGCGATGATCGAGGTTGATGGTCAGGAGGAGCGGGTGCGCTACATCGGCATCAATGCGCCTGAGTCGGCCATCCCAGATGAAGCGCCACAGTGCTACGGGCCGGAGGCTGCCGAGGCGAACGAGAGGCTGGTTGGTGGCGAAACGGTCTACCTGGAGCGTGATGTCAGCGACCGGGACCAGTACGGCAGATTGCTGCGCTATGTCTGGCTGCCCGGTGACGACGGCGACTTGATCTTTGTGAACCAGGAGCTAGTGCGCCAGGGCTTTGCCGATGCGCGCCGCTACCGCCCCGACACCAGCCACGACGATCAATTGCAAGCGGCCGAGCGCGAAGCCAAGGACGCAGGCCGCGGCATGTGGAGCGCCTGCAACTAACCCCCCGGCGCCCACCTTCCCGACTTCCCACCTACAGCCCGCCCCGCATCGGTTCACCCCCACGTGCGTGGGGACCACGCGACAAGTGGCTTATCCCCAAAGTCGATGCTCGGGTCACCCCCACGGGCGTGGGGGCCACGACATAGGGGCCGCGACCTTGAGCGCCGGGACCAGCACCATGCCCGGATC
>CAYNTE010000097.1:0-10748 GCA_964399615.1 uncultured Thermomicrobiales bacterium | reverse complement strand
AGGGCTTGCGGTTTGCGATCCGCGAAGGTGGACGCACCGTTGGCGCTGGTGTCGTCACCTCCATCGTCGAGTAGTTTGAGTGATACGAGCTCTGGGAGTGGGTATTTCCGCTCCCAGGGCTCGGTTCGTTATCGGATCCTTGCGTGAGTTGATGTATAATGGTCAACGCTGCCGGTACTTGGGTATCGGTGAGCTGATGTGCACAGGGTCGTAGCTCAATTAGGTAGAGCAGCGGTCTCCAAAACCGCAGGTTGCGGGTTCGATTCCTGCCGGCCCTGCCAACGACTAGTCCGACAGTTGCGGCACGCGCAGCCGATTTCCCGCCCGAGGTTTCAATGAGTGTTCGTTCAGTTCTGATGCGACCACGCCTGCCGGGGATAGAAATCGGAGAGTCAAATCTGGCTCACTGCGGGCGCGCAGTCCATTGTATTGGAAGGTAATCACGGCATGGCCTCACCACGAACGCGCGCCAAGCGAGGAAGGGCCCGGGAAACAGAGCAAGAAACTGGATTTCTCGGTCGCATTCGCCGCCTTCTTCGAGACACATTCAGCGAAATCAAAAAGGTCACCTGGCCGGACCAGGAGACGACTCGCAACTTGACGATCTTCGTTATTGGCCTCAGCATCGCGCTTGGAGCGTTGCTCGGCGGTATCGATGCGATCTTCGTTCGAGTTTGGGAGAATATCCCCACACTGTAGATGCACATTATGCGGCAGGGATGGTAGCTATGACACGCTCCCTTCGAGAGCGATTGCGACAACGGGCAAGAGAAGAGATTCGCGGCGAGGACGGCGCGCCGGAATCGCCAGGCGACTGGTACGTGGTTCATACCTACTCAGGGTATGAAAATAAGGTCCGCCAGAATCTCATCCAGCGCATAGAATCCATGGACGCTGAAGACAAGATTTTTGAGATCGTCGTTCCTACTCAGGAAGAGATCGAGATCAAGTCCGGCCAGCGTAAGACCGTGCAGCGCAAGGTCTTCCCTGGATATGTGCTGGTCAAGATGCTCATGGATGACGAAGCCTGGTCCGTTGTGCGAAATACGCCGGGAGTGACCGGCTTTGTCGGCATGGGCACTGATCCTCTGCCACTTGGCCAGGAAGAAGTCGATGCCATCATTGCGGGCATGACGGACTCCAAGCCGACAGTGAGCGTGAGCATCAAGCCCGGAGATGTCGTACGTATTATCGACGGTCCGTTCAAGGACTTCCGCGCTGGCGTCGAGGAAGTCAATTACGACAAGGGCAAGGTTCGCGTGCTGGTCTCGTTCTTCGGGCGTGAAACGCCACTGGAACTCGACTTCTTGCAGGTCGAGCGCGAGACCTAGGGGTAGTACAATTCACTGGTTCGACAGGAGGCCGACAGCTTGGGTGTCGGCGCTCTTGTGTGTAGAGTGACAGATGCGGTCAATTTGGTCCCGCGTCAGGGAGAAAGCAGGGAGAGTTCGTGGCCAAGAAGATTCGCGCTTATATCAAGCTTCAAATTCCAGCTGGAAAGGCCACGCCTGCGCCTCCAATCGGCCCGGCGCTTGGTCAGCACGGCGTTGCGATCATGAACTTCTGCAAGGAGTACAACGAGCGCACCGCTGACATGGCTGGACAGATTATCCCGGTCGTCATCACGGTCTTCGAAGATCGTTCGTTCACATTCATCACCAAGACGCCGCCCGCTGCGGACATGCTGCGCAAGGCCGCAGGTGTCGACAAGGGTGCTTCGAACGTGCGCGAAGATGTCGCAGGCTCCGTCACCCGCGATCAGATCCGCGAGATCGCCGAAACGAAGATGGTCGACTTGAACGCCAATGACATTGAGGCGGCGATGAAGCAGATCGAGGGCACTGCCCGCTCGATGGGCATTGCAGTTCGGAGTTAGGCTCCGAGATATTCATGTTGTGGGAGGAGCCCTCGGCGGCTCCGCACGCACCACGAAAGGAACCCCACATGGCCAAGCATGGCAAGAACTATCGTGCCGCATTAGAAAAAGTCGATCGCGACAAGCAGTACACCGCCGAGGAAGCGGTCGAACTGCTGAAAGAGATTTCCTACGCGAAATTCGACGAATCAGTCGAAGCCCATTATCACCTCAACATTGATCCACGCCAGGCCGATCAGGCTGTGCGGTCGACCGTGGCGCTCCCGCATGGCACAGGCCGAGAAGTGCGCATCCTCGTCTTCGCAGAAGGCGACGCGGCTCGTGCTGCCGAAGAGGCTGGTGCAGATCACGTAGGTAGCGACGACCTCGTACAGCAGATTGAGTCCGGCTGGCTTGAATTCGACGCAACGATTGCAATGGCTGATCAGATGAGCAAAGTCGGTGGGCTGGGCCGGATCCTCGGTCGTCGAGGGCTCATGCCGAACCCGCGGGCAGGGACCGTCGTCCGCGACGCGGAAGACTTGCCGCAGGTGATCCGCGAGCTCAAAGGCGGCCGCGTCGAGTTCCGCAACGACCGCACAGGCATTGTCCACGTCACGGTCGGCAAGAAGTCATTCTCGGACGAGCAATTGCTCGAGAATATCTACACGATGACGGATGCCATTCAGCGTAACCGGCCTGACGCAGTCAAGGGCATCTATTGCCAGACGCTGACGATCAGCAGTACAATGTCCCCTGGTATTCGACTGGACGTCGCCGACACTATCGCGAAGGCCGAGACCTCGACGACGTAAGCGTTGAATGCTTTTACCGCGCCGAAGACCACCGGTGCGCCAGACAGGCGCTTAATTTCCGGTCGAGGTAGCGGGGGAATCAAGCACTTGAAACCTGGCATTGCCAGGAATGCTTCACCCCCTGTGCCCTGGGCGCGGGGGGTAATTTATTGATCTGTATCCGGAGGGGAGGTAACACGTCTATGCCTACACCGCAGAAGGAAGCAGCGGTCGCGCTCCTGACCGAGCAGCTCGCGAAGGCGCCATTCACCGTCCTGACCGACTATCGTGGTTTGAGCGTCGCTCAGTTGCAGGATCTTCGGACAAAGCTTCGTGAGGCAAATGCAGAGCTTCACGTGGGGAAGAACACGCTGATCAAGCTTGCGGCTGAAGCGAACAATCTCGAGGGCCTTGCCCCGTCACTCGAAGGCCCAACTGCGCTGATGTTCGCCTGGGACGATCCAGCCCAGCCAGCCAAAGTGCTGCGCGACTTCGTACGATCTTCACGCATCCTCAGCCTGAAAGTTGCAGTGCTCGAGGGCGAAGTCGTATCGGCTGAGCGCGTCGATGATATTGCGAATCTCCCGACACGCGAAGAGCTATTGGGCAAGGTTGTCGGCGGAGTGGCATCACCACTCTATGGCCTGGTCAACGTTCTGTCTGGTCCGCAACGTTCGCTCGTCTATGCGCTTGATGCTCGACGGCGACAACTTGAGGAAGCTCCGGCCGCGTAATCTCGGCGTGGAAGCATCGATCAACACTTTAGAAGGAGAACACCATGGCGGTTAGCCAGGAAAAACTCGATGAGATGATCCAGACGATCGAAGAGATGTCGGTACTTGAGCTCTCGGAGCTCGTCAAGGCGCTCGAGGACAAGTTCGGCGTCACTGCTGCTGCTCCGATGGCCGTTGCCGCGGCCCCTGGTGCCGGTGGCGACGGTGCCGGTGCTGCTGAAGAAGAGCAGTCTGAGTTTGACGTGATCCTCTCAGAGGTCGGCGCGAACAAGATTCAGGTCATCAAGGCCGTTCGTGAGCTCACCAGCCTCGGTCTCAAGGAGGCCAAGGATGTGGTCGACGGGGCACCAAATCCTGTCCGCGAAGGCGTCAGCAAGGAAGATGCCGAGGCCGCCAAGGCCAAGCTCGAAGAGGCTGGCGCAACGGTCGAGATCAAGTAAAAATCTGCATGGGCGGTCCGGGGCTCCCGACCGCCCATGTTATACTTTTTCCGATCATCGGGGCGTGGCGCAGCCTGGTAGCGCATCGGTCTGGGGGACCGGAGGTCGGAGGTTCAAATCCTCTCGCCCCGACTCGCATCCCATGTTTGGCGACTGGCGCCCTCGTGGCGCTTTAAATGTCTGATCATCTATTCGAAGTTCGAAACGAACCTACTGAGGAGATATAACGGTGACAACGGCGTCGCCATCACCAGCCCGAATTCTCATCGCAGATGACGAATCGCTCATCCGCATGAATATGCGGGAGATGCTCGTACAACAAGGCTATGAAGTCGTTGCGGAAGCAGCAAATGGACGCTCCGCGATTGAGCTTGCGGCGAAGACCCATCCAGACCTCGTGCTGCTCGACATAAAAATGCCTGATGTCGACGGTCTCGAAGCGGCACGCGTCATCATTGACCAGAACTCGGCCCCCGTCGTTCTCTTGACGGCCTACTCCGATGATGATCTGGTTGCCGATGCTCGATCTGCAGGTGTCTCTGGATACCTCGTCAAGCCCATTCGCGAGACAGAACTCGCGCCAGTCATCGAGATCGCCCTTGCCAGATTTCGAGACCTTCGATCATTGCAACAGAAGGTGCTCGATCTGGAAGAGGCGCTGGAGACGCGCAAGCTCATCGAGCGTGCTAAGGGCGCCCTTATGGAGCAGTACGGCCTCAGCGAGGGTGATGCATTCCATCGCATGCGCAAGACAAGTATGGACAACCGGAAGTCGATGAAGGAAGTGGCTGAGGCGATCTTGCTCTCGCAGAAGCTACAAATGGGGAACCTGAACGACCTGCCGTAAGCGCTACGGTCTTGAGTTCAGCTCTCTCGAAGTCGTCGGCTCTTCCGTTGATGCAGCTTGCTCAGTTATCGTGAGCTGCACTTCCGTTGGCTCAACGCTCTCGTAGCTGAGCCCAGCTGGCACGACGATTTCAACGTTCACTCGGTAGCTGCCCGGCCCACGATCTGTGGCGTCGACGATAGCCAGCGGCTCTACGCCCTCCAGCTGCTCCAGCTCTTCCGCAGCCCCTTGCACAGCGAACGAAACGCGACCTGGATCGATAGTCGCTTCGAGGCCTTCCCCAAGGTTCACGGCGATGATCTGAATCGAGTCAAAGATCAAGCGCTCTTGCTCGATTGGCACCCAGACATCGACCTTGGTGTCGCTGACCGTGACACCGGCCGGTACCTTAGACGTATCGAGCTCGACATCGAGAATCCAGTCAGACTCTGTCAAATTCGAAATGTCAATCGGGGTAGTCAGTAACTCGGTTATCCCAGATATCACATTGTCTGGTCCCGTGATCCGGACAGTGGACGGAATTGCGGCAGCCTCCGGGAATTGCTCCACGCTCACCTGGTTGTCCTCGATGCAGGCACAGACTACGGTCACCGGCACGAACTTGCCCGTCGTTGAGAAGGTAACGGTGACGGAGACCTGATCGGGTGTCGCCGTCACGCCTTCGACGATGTTTCCGTTGCGGTCAACGGCCAGGATTGGCGAGACCTTGGTGAACGACTCGCTCTCGCCTGTGATCTCGATCGACGTTTCCAGATGGTCGACCTGGAGTACTTGTTGTCGCGTACCGCTGACCTCGGCAGAGGTTGGATCGATTGAAACGTTCGATACATTTGGCGGTCGCGGTGCTGCTTCCACTGTCTCTACCGGAAAGGTTCTCGTGATTAGCGCGTCGAGCACAATCTCCACCTGGTCCGGGTCGGGGTCGATCACTCGCAAACCCGACGGCGCATCGACCTGGATCGCCTGCTCGCTTCGTCCTATCGACGTCACGTCCGCCAGATCGATGTAGGCGACAATCTCGCTACTGTTGGTGCGATTCATCAGGTTTTCCGGACCTTTGAGTGTCACGGAGACAGGAGCCAGCTCTCCGACGAGTTGCATGTCGTCTGGGAGATTGCGCACCTCGATCGCGATGCCCTGGACCGTGCGGTCGACCTCGGGATTGGTTTCCCAGGATATGAAGCCCCAAACAACGAACGCGAGCACTAGCGAGATGACGATTCGCGTGATCTGGTCAATTGTTGCTAATCGTCGGATTCGACTTCCCACGTTATCTGACTCCGTGTTGGCTCTGACTTCTGCGATTGTCGTTCAGTCGATCTCGTACTGCTGGCAGTTTGATTCCCACGACGTGGCCGCCGGCGGGCTCGACGGTTCGAGCGCATGAACGAGCGTCCGCTCATACGGTCCCCTGGGTCGATATGGAGCAAGGTGCGGAGCGCGCGACGCAGCCGCTCTTGGTCGAGGTTTTCCACAAGCCGGCCGTGATGCGCTACGGATATCCTGCTGGTTTCTTCCGAGACGACCACAGCTAGCGCGTCCGACTCTTCAGTGATCCCGATGGCTGCACGGTGACGTGTTCCCAGGCGCTCACCATCACGAATGTTCTCCGTCAGGGGTAACACAACGGTTGCAGCAACGACACGTTCATCACGGACGATCACAGCGCCATCGTGAAGCGGGGAGTTGGGGAAGAAGAGGCTGATCAGGAGATTGGATGTGACGCGCGCATCCAGCGGCACGCCGCGATCCGCGTACTCTTGGAGGCCGGTCTCACGCTCTATGACGATCAATGCTCCATAACCAGAACGACTCAGGCTAGAGCAGGCTCGGGCAATTTCATCGACTGAACGTGCGAGTCCTTCTTGCTCAGCCAGCGGGAATGGTGTGCGCATCCAGCCAGTGTGGCCGATTTGTTCCAGCAAGCGCCGCAACTCGGGCTGAAAGATGATTGGGATTGCCAGGAAGATGACTGGCAGAGCGCGGGTAAGGAGGAAACCGACTGCGGTCAGGTTTAGTGCTTCGGATGCGATCCACATTAATGCGGTGACTATGATCAAGCCACGTATGATCTGCGCTGAACGAGTGCCCCGAGCAACGCCAAGCAACCCATAGATGACAGCAGCGACGACGATGATGTCGAGTGCCGCCCGGGCGTCGAGTTTCCAGAGGACCCAGCCTATCTCCGGCATTGGTCACCTGTCAAAGGAGAAGAGCGAAGCATGCATCTGTCACGTATTCTATACCAAGCGAAATGGGCCGGAATGGTCAGAAATGACCGTAGTTACCACTGCCCTGAGACGCGGGCTGATTTGGATCAAGAAGACTTGCGACGCTGTCGTCGGTCGCCGCGCGCGATCTCAGTACCTCGCAATCGGTAGTCATCGGCTGCCATAAATATCACTGTTGAAAGCTGTGTATCGAACATCCGGGATCGAATCCGACCTTCTATGTCTTCTGGCGCAACATTGGTGGTGAAGACGGTCGGGAGGCGATGCATATAACGGTAGTTGACGATCTGGAAGAGCTTCTCACGAGCCCACGGCGTCGTGTTCTCTGTTCCCAGATCATCTAGCACCAGCAGACTCGCCGTCCGGATCGCATCGAATTGCGCTTCATAGCGCGCTTCAGAGCTCGGTGCGAACGTCGAACGCAGGTAATCCAGCAGATCGGGCACCACGGCGAACACCGGCGCCATCTCCAGCTCGGCTCGCGCATAGTTCACGATAGCTGCCGCCAGATGGGTCTTACCCGAACCATACGGACCACCCAGTACCAACCAGTTGTATGGATCGTCGGCATATTCCTTGGCAGCTTCGAATGCGGGTCGCGTGCCACGTACGGAATCATCGAACGTCTCAAAGGTCCACTCCGTGATAATGCCTGAACCCCCGACATCGTTGAGCTCGTTCGCTCGTCGTCTGCGATTGTCATCTCGACGGCAGCTGCACTGAACGAGCCGGCTGAAGTTCGGGCTCTCGACCGGTGCATCGATTCGGACATAGCCAGCGCCACGACAATAAGGGCAGACGTCAGTCTCGCTTGAGGTAGCGGGCGTACTTGTCTCGGAGGCTCTCTTTGGAAGCCCCGTCTCTTTCAGGATGTCGCTGATGGGTCGCATCAGTTCGCCCCTCCGTTGACCAATTCATCAGGATTCGTTCGATGTAACGCCAACTACGTCGATTGTATGCCACCGCCTCACCGATCGCATCTTCGATCCACGACTCCGGGTACTGGTCTATCGCGTCGGCGAGTCGGTCAGCGATGAGTGGCGTAACCAATCCAATATTTTGCTCGTAAAGTCCAAAGACGTTTGGCCGCATCAACTCCAATTGAACCGGAGTTTCGAAATTGGTGTCGTTGACCGCCAGCGATCCCTCTCGTACGCGGCGTTGATTGGCCGCAGTACCGAGCAAATACCAAATGTGATCGTGCTCGTCTCGCATCGCGATCAAGCTGCCTCGCGCGCTCGCGGATTCAATCGCACTAGCGATGCGCTCTAGCGGTGATCTTGACGATCCATCGGACCGGCTGCCGGCAATAATCTCCGGTTCGCCAAGGACATCAGCGTGCCGGACCGGTGATTCCAAGCCGCCGAGTGCTGCAACTGCCAAGACTGCCTTGATCTCGATCGGATTCCACGTGTCGCGGAGAAGTGAGAGTAGCACGCTCGCTGGAACGACTCTACTGGGCTGTTCGGAGCCCGTCATGACGTGAACACCTGTTTCATGGGATTGCGACTACAACTCAGGTTCGCGATAGAGCTCAAGGTCGGCAAATCGTGCCGTTCGGTCGAAGAATCGGAGGTGGACTGTGCCAACTGGACCGTTTCGATGCTTGGCCACGATCAGGTCCGCGATGCCTTTGCGCTCGGTGTCTGGATCGTAGGTCTCTTCGCGGTAGATGAACGTTACGATGTCGGCGTCCTGCTCAATCGATCCACTCTCGCGCAAGTCCGAAAGCATCGGCACGTGCGATGTCCGGCTTTCGACTGCTCGAGAGAGTTGGGCAAGTGCAACCACTGGAATATCCAGCTCTCGCGCCAGCCCTTTCAGGCCGCGGGAGATTTCGGAGATCTCTTGCACGCGGTTGTCGTTGCGCCGTCCAGCCGTCATGAGTTGGAGGTAGTCGATGATCAGTAGATCGAGACCATGCTCGGCATGCAAGCGGCGTGCCTTGGATCGCACGTCCATCAAGGTCGCGCTGGCTGTGTCATCGATGAAGATCGGTGCCTCTGACAGCCGACCAAATGCGCGCACGACGCTGCTCCACTCGCTGTCATCAATGAAGCCCATGCGCAGCCGGTGTGAATCAATGCCAGTCTCCATCGAAAGCAGGCGTTGAACAATCTGCTCTGCCGACATCTCGAGCACGAACATTCCGACCGTCTGGCCGTGATGGACTGCAGCGTTGAATGCGAAACCGAGGCCAAGCGCTGACTTACCGACCGAAGGACGGGCAGCAACGATGATCAGATCGGATCGCTGCAACCCACCAGTCAACTTGTCGAAATCGGCAAACCCAGTTGGGACACCAACGATCTCGCCCTTGTGCTGATGCAGCGAATCGAGCCGGTCGAAGTACTCCTCAAGGATCTCGCGCATCGACTTGAACTCACGCTCACCTCGACGCTGCGAGACATCGAAGAGCAAGCGCTCGGCACTGTCCAGTGCCTCTTCGACTTCAGATGCGTCATCAAAGCCGATCCGAACGATCTCGCCACCAGCGTCGATCAATCTGCGCCGGATGGCGGTTCGTGTCACGATGCGTGCGTAATATTCGACGTGGACTGATGTCGGTGTAGCAGCGATCAATTCAGCGAGATAAGATTCGCCGCCTGCAGCTTCGAGATTTTCGGTGCGAGCCAGCTCATCGACAAGCGTGACGAGATCAGTAGGTTCGCGCCGGTTATAGAGATCATAGATGGCTTCGTAGATCAGGCTATGAGCGCGCCGGTAGAAATCGTTGGCTCGCAGATACGCCGCAACGCGGATGATCGCGTCGCGATCGATCATGAGCGACCCGAGTACCGATTGCTCGGCCTCGAGATTGTGTGGCGGTAGGCGTTCGACCGCCTGTACCATGGCGCGCTTGTTGCCCTCTCATTATTTGGTCAGAGACTACGCGTCGTCTGTTTCTTCACTCGCTTCTGCCGGCTCTGACTCCTCAGCGGCTTCGGCAGCAGCTTCTTCCTCAGCAGCTTCGAGCTCGTCGGCCTCCTGATCTTCGTCGGAGACCTCATAGACGAGTTCCGGAGGCAGCTCGTCCGTCTCGTCTTCTTCGCCCTCAGCAGCCTGAGCGCTGAGCAGCGGTGCATTGGGGTCAAAGACGTTGACGGTGATTTCTGGCACCAGTCGGCCAACCAGCCGGATCGGAACCGTGAACTCGCCAATCTCGCGGATGGGAGCTTCAAGTTCGACGGAGCGGCGGTCGATTGCGGGATCTGCTTCGATGGCTTCGGTCAGCGCTTCGGCAATGTCGCTGGCCGTGATCGAGCCATAGAGGCGACCCTGCTCACCAACTCGAACTTCCATCTCCAGGCGCGTGCCCTCGATGCGTTCCGCCAGCTCGCGGTTTTCTTCCTCAAGGAGTGCAATGCGGCGTCGCTCGGCTTCCTGCCGCTGCTCGACTTGCTTGACAATGCCCGGCGTTGCGATCAGCGCCATGCCCTGTGGAATGAGGTAGTTCCTGGCAAATCCAGGCTTGACGTCCTGGATGGTGCCCATCTCACCGAGCTTGGGTACATCCTGTGTCAATACGATCTTCATCTTCTCTGAACACCCCGTTCTATTTGGTGATTGAGACGAACGCATTCTCGCCGCATTGCGCGTCCCAGCGGCAACGCAGCCAGCAAAATGCATGACGAGGTGTACGAACGCACCCTCCCCGCCGTGCCAAGTATACCGTTATGACTCCCTAGCTTTCAGCTACCGCGCTGTATTCACGGATCTGATAGAGCGCAATTGATCCTGCCACAGCCGCATTCAGTGACTCAACCCGACCGTACATGGGAATTTGCACCAGCATATCGCACGACTCACGGACCAGCCGCCGCATTCCCTTACCTTCCGAGCCAAT
>CAYNTE010000096.1:8902-11073 GCA_964399615.1 uncultured Thermomicrobiales bacterium | reverse complement strand
CGTCGGATGGGCGGCATTGCTGCCCAGCAGGCGATCGTCTGGGGTCCTCTGGTCATCGTCGTGCTGGTAGTGATGCTACGGTCCTGGGCGTACTATTCAGCGCTCAACTTTGTACCGCTTTGGTTTGATGATTTGGGGCATTCGACAGGTTTCTATAGTGCCCTGGTGTCGTTGATGATCATCTCAGGCGCGGCGGGAACGATGACTGGTGGTGCGCTCGCGGACCGCATCGGCCAGAAGCGCGTGCTCCTCATCTCACTGTTCCTCAGCATGCCGCTGCTGGTCCTGTTCGCGGCCACCCCAGGGCGGATCTCCCTCCTGTTCGGACCATTGCTCGCGTTCTTTGCCGACATGAATGTGGCGGTCACACTGGTCATGGCACAGCGCTTCCTTCCAGGGCGCGTTGGCATGGCCTCTGGCTTCATCCTCGGGCTGGGATTTGTGACTGGTGGCATCGGTGTGCCGATAACCGGTGCACTGGCAGACCGGTTCGGGTTCGCTGAGGCATTGATCGCGACGTCGGTGCTCTTCCTGATTGCCGGGTTCCTGGCCAGCCGCCTTCCGCGCCGATCGGAGATGGAAGGCGCATCCACTGCCCAAGCAGGTGCGAGCTAATCAGTCATCCTGCGCCACGCTTCGAGCACTTGTTGCTCGGTCGATTCAAGCGAGCCGTTGTTGTCGATAACAACATCGGCGCGTGCTACCTTCTCGGCTTGTGGTGGCTGGGCATCAACGCGTTGCGAGGCCGTCTCTCGATCGAGGCCGTTGCGTTCCATGACACGTTCGATTCGAGTCTCCTCGCTGGCATCGACGACCCAGATGGTGTCGCAGTGATCGGCAATGCCCGCCTCAAAGAGCTTGATTGCGTCGAGGACCAGCACGTCTGGGCCTGGCTGGTGGATGGCGTCGATCATCTGATCCACGACTCTAGGGTGGACGAGGGCTTCGAGATCTTTCAACGCCTCGGGATTGGAGAAGACGATTTTGCCGAGGGCCGGGCGGTTGATGCTGCGGTCTTCGTTTATGACGTCTGGTCCGAAGCGGCGTTCGAGGTCGGCAGCGAGCGAAGAGCTCGGTCCCATCATCTGGTGGGCGAGCTGGTCGGCGTCGATGACTTCAGCGCCAAGGTCAGCGAGCATCCTGGTGACGGTCGACTTGCCTGTTGCGATGTTGCCGGTTATGCCAATTATGTGTTTACGCCGACTCATCGTTTACTCGGCTCCAATCTCGACCAGCAGCGCGTCGCGCTCGGCTCCGATCGAACTCCAGCGCGCGTAAGCGTGCTCCAGCTCTTGCTGCGCTTTCTCGTATTGCTCGCCTAGGTCAGCGATGCGAGCAGCGTCTTGACGATCGGTGGCTGCGGCGATCTCGGCGCTGTACTGATTGAGTGCTTCTTCCAACCTGCTGACTTCACGCTCGGCTGCGGTGAGCTCGCGCTCCAGTTTCCGCACCTGCCGGTCGGCCTGGTAATCGGGCCGGCGAACGGGCTGTTTGGAAGGTCCACTCGACGGCTCAGCAGCCTTGGTTGCGGACTGGGTCGGTTCAGCAGCAGCCTGACGGCGCTTCATGGCGTCGCTGTAGTTGCCGAGCTGGATGTTGACGGAATTGTCTTCGATCAGCCAGATCTTGGTAGCGATTTTGTCGATGAAGTAGCGGTCGTGCGAGACGAAGAGCAACGTGCCCTCGTAGGTGCCGAGCAGCGTCTCAAGCGACTCTCTGGCCAGGATATCGAGGTGGTTGGTTGGCTCATCGAGGATCAGAAAATTTGCCCGGTGCAGGCTGAGACGGGCAAGAGCAAGACGGCTCCGCTCGCCACCAGAGAGGCTGCGCACCTGCTTATAGACATCGTCGTTGGAGAAGAGGAACCGGCCGAGCAAATTGCGGGCTTGCTCCTCGCCAATCGGTTGATTGCGCAGGATAGTCTCGAGCGCGGTCCAGCTCTGGTTCAGCCGCTCGTGTGCCTGAGCATAGTAAGCGACCTTGACATTGGTGCCGAAGTTGACGGTGCCGCCGAGCGGCTTGATCTCACCGACGATGGTACGCAGTAAGCTCGTCTTGCCACTCCCATTAGGCCCGACGATGCCGATGCGATCTCCGCGCTCTGCGATGATCTCGCCTGCGTTGAGTAGCTCGATACCGTCGTCATCTTCAGCACGCGGAAAGCCGACCAC
>CAYNTE010000096.1:7336-8802 GCA_964399615.1 uncultured Thermomicrobiales bacterium | reverse complement strand
CCGAAGGCCATCTCGAGGGTGCGCTCCGTAACCTGATCCAGAAAATATCGGTCGTGACTCACAATGACGAATGAACGGTTCCAGTTGCGCAGGTAGCCTTCGAGCCATTCGATCGCCTGGAGGTCGAGGTGGTTGGTAGGCTCGTCGAGCAGCAGCAGGTCAGGCTCGCCGAGGAGCGCCTTGGCGAGTGAGACGCGAGTCTTCTGGCCGCCAGAGAGCCGGTTGACGGGCTCGCTAAACATCTCCTCTGGGAAGCCGAGACCGCCGAGGACTTGTTCGGCTCGATGTTCCATCTCATACCCGTGACGAGCTTCGAACTCGGCAGAGAGTGATGCGTATTCATCGAAGAGCTGCTCTAAATGGTCAGACGTGCCACTGGCCATCTCACGTTCGATCTCAGCCATGCGACTGCCGATCTCACGTGTCTCTCGAAATGCCTCAAGCGTCTCCTCGAGCAGTGTGCGATCGTTTTGGAAGAGACTCTCCTGCGCTTGATAGGTGACGCGCAGCCCAGTGGCGCGGTCGATCGTGCCACTCGATGGTTGACTGATGCCTCCGATGATCTTGAGCAGGGAGGATTTGCCGGAGCCATTAGCTCCGACAAGGGCGACCTTCTCACGTTCGAGCAAGCGAAAGGTGACGCCACTGAAGATCAGCTCGCTGCCGAAGCGCTGGGTCAAGTCGGTTACATTAAGGATTGTCGCGGCCATCGGAATGATCCTCCGGGTTCAAGCTGGATCGTAACCGAAGAAGGATAGCACGCGGGCTAAGGGTAATCGTTATGTTGCGGCGGCCGTAGATGTCACAATTTACCAAGACGTAGGTACATCCGGAGGAACGAAGGGGGTGAGGTTGGTGGACTCGGGAATGGGGAACGTCTGGCCTGAATCAGCGAAGCGGGATCGAGGCGGCAATCTGAGCATCGGCGGGGTCGATTTGCAGGAAGCTGTCGAGCACCATGGAACACCGCTCTACGTGTTTGACGAGGCGACGATTCGCAATCGCTGCCGGGCGTTTCGCCAGGGATTGTCCGGCGCCTACCCACGAACGCGGGTGACCTACGCCGGTAAAGCGGGGTTAATCCGGGGCTTGCTGAGCATTGTCCTTGACGAGGGGCTCTCCGTCGACGTGGTGTCTGGCGGCGAACTGGCTGTGGCGCTGGCGGCTGGCGCGAAGCCGGAAGCCATCACGATGCACGGAAATAGCAAAACGCCGGAGGAATTGCAGGAAGCGATTGAGGCAGGCGTCGGCAGGATCGTGATCGACAACTTCGACGAGATCGAAGTCCTGGAGCAGCTCACCGCAGGGCGTGATCAACGCGTCGATGTTCTGCTACGCCTGAACCCCGGCATCGATGTACACACCCACGACTACCGCAAGACGGGCATCGTCGACTCGAAGTTCGGTCTTGGTATCGAGAATGGCGCTGCGGAGCAGGCTGTGGAGCGGGTGCTGGAAGTCGCTGG
>CAYNTE010000096.1:0-7236 GCA_964399615.1 uncultured Thermomicrobiales bacterium | reverse complement strand
GGTCGTTCGATCATGGGCAGCGCTGGCGTCGCGGTCTACCGGCTCTTGAGTCGCAAGGAGATCCCTGGCGTGCGGACGTATGTTTCGGTGGATGGTGGCATGGCAGACAACATCCGGCCTGCGCTCTATGAAGCGGAATATACGGCTGAACTTGTGCGCGATACCGGTGAAGGCGAGCGAACGCCGTACACGGTGGCCGGGAAGTATTGCGAGTCGGGCGATGTGCTGATTCAGCGCGTGGAACTGCCGCTGTTTGAATATGGAGATTTGCTGGCGATCCCCGCTGCCGGAGCATATAGCCTGGCGATGGCGAGTAACTATAATATGGCTCTTCGTCCGGCAGTCGTCGTGGTGAGTGACGGCGAGGCCCGTCTGGTGCAACGACGTGAAACGTATCGCGATCTCATGTTGCGAGATATTTGAGATGGAAATTCGTTCTTCGACGCAGCCACAATAGGGATGCATCGACTGACAAAACGTGCAACACTTACGCGTCACTGAATGGCGAAAGATCGAGCACGGCGAGCAGCATTCAAGGAGCCGTTGCGCGTGGATCAGCAGTTCGACGTTCGATCAGAAAAAACTGGGCCTGAGAGTCAAGGAAATGGTCATCCTGGCTCTGTCGATCGGCGCATGATTTCGCGTCTGGTGGATCGGCTGAGTCATGATGGGCCGGTGACACGTGCGCAGCTCGCGCTCGAGATCGACCCTCTGACTGACGCTGACACCTTCCTCGAAGTTGAGTCGCAACTGCGTCGCAGGAATTTGCTTGCGCCCGATGCGATGCCACCCGAGCGCACCGGAACGCATTCGCGATCGGTGCGTCCGAGCGATCCTGATGATCAGCAGCGTGCGATCGACGCGGCGCTCGATGATCCAGTGCGGATGTACCTCTCGGAGATCGGCAAGGTGCCGCTGTTGTCGGCTGAAGAGGAAGTCTTCTATGCGCGGCAGATGGAGCAGCAGCAATACCTATTGAATCTTCGGTCGTCTGGTCTGTCGCGCGATCCCATTGATGTGGTTTGTGAGATCTACCGCCGGCTATCGAGCCAGTGGCACTACGTCGAGGTCACGGCCAGACATGTACGGCGAGATGACGCTCGATTTGAAACGAAATCTGCGATTCTCCAGGCGTTGCTGCCAGTTACACAGCACGAAGCAGGCACCTTTGCGGCGGCAGCGGAAGAGCTGGGCGTGAGCGAAGACCGGCTCGAGGACGAGATACGGTGTCGTAGGATCGAGTGGGATCTGCTGCCAGAGTGTCTATGCGATCGGTTGGCTCCGGTAGCCGAGTGGCTGACCGAGGACCAAGTGCAGGAGATCATCCGGCCACAACGCCGGTCACTCCGAACGGATTATGAGCGGATCATTCAGAATGGTGATTTCGCCCGGCAACACTTGACGGAGGCGAACCTGCGGCTGGTGGTGAGCGTTGCGAAGAAGTACCTGGGTCGAGGGCTGACCATGTCGGATCTAATCCAGGAGGGGAACATCGGTCTGTTGCGTGCCGTCGAGAAGTTCCAGCACCACAAGGGGTTCAAATTCTCGACCTATGCGATGTGGTGGATCCGGCAAGCAGTGACACGGGCCATCGCAGACCAATCGCGAACGATCCGCATTCCGGTGCACATGGTTGAGACGATCAACAAAATCTCGCGTGCCCGGAGATCGCTGGTGCAGACGCTGGGTCGTGAACCGACCTCCGATGAGGTGGCGGCCGCCGTCGATATGACGCCGGAGCGTGTGCGTGAAGTGATGCGCATGACACAGGAGCCAATCTCCATCCACACACCAGTCGGTGATGAGGAGAACTCCAGCCTCGGCGAGTTTCTGAGCGACGAGTCCGAAACAACGCCGGTTGATGCGGCGAGCGCGCAGATGCTGCAAGACGAGCTGGAATCGGTGCTGGCGTCTCTCTCTGATCGAGAGCGTCAAGTACTCCGGTTGCGCTTCGGGCTGGATGATGGGCGAATCCGGACGCTGGAAGAAGTTGGGCGCGAGTTCGAGGTGACGCGCGAGCGGATTCGTCAAATTGAGGCCAAGGCGCTACGCAAGTTGCGCCACCCGAGTCGATCGGATCAACTGCGCGACTTCCTGGCCTAGCGCGTACGATTCAAAGAGCCACGTTGAATAGTCCGTATGGCAAGCTTGGAACTTGTCCGGCACGACGGAAGGTGCATTGATCATGCTGCACGATCGAGCGCGAATCTACATCAAAAGTGGTGACGGCGGTCGTGGAGTCGTCTCATTTCGGCGTGAAAAATACGTGCCGTTTGGGGGACCTGACGGTGGCGACGGAGGATCGGGCGGCGACGTGGTATTTGTCGTCGACGGCCAGCTGGCAACACTGACACCGTTCCGCTACCAATCACATTTCAAGGCGGAGAATGGTGGCGGCGGGCAAGGCCAGCAGAAGCACGGGAAGAACGGCGCGGATATTCGCATCCACGTTCCGCCTGGTGTCAGCATCTATGACGATGAGACGGGTAATCTCCTTGCGGACCTGGTTGAGGTCGGCGAAGAGGCTGTGCTGCTCAAGGGCGGTGTGGGCGGAGCGGGTAATACGCGGTTCCGGACATCGACGCGACAAGCCCCACGGCTGGCTGAGCTCGGCGAGCCTGGTCGCGAATTGTGGGTGCGGTTGGAATTGAAACTGATCGCCGACGTTGGGTTGGTGGGACTGCCAAACGCAGGAAAATCCACCCTGCTCTCGGCCGCCAGCGCAGCCAGACCGAAGATCGCCGACTATCCATTCACGACGCTGGAGCCGATGCTGGGTGTGGTTGAGCTCGGTGGTCGATCGGGCGAAAGCTTTGTCATGGCGGATATCCCGGGCTTGATCGAGGGAGCAGCGCAAGGCGTCGGTCTCGGGCACGAATTTCTTCGGCATGTCGAGCGAACCCGGATGCTATTGCACGTGATCGATGGCTCTGGGGGACTGGAAGGCCGCGACCCGGTCGAGGACTTCCAGACGATCGAGGGCGAGCTGGCGCTATACGCCGAGGAGCTCGCCGACAAACCCCGGTTCGTCGTGATCAACAAGATGGATCTTCCAGAGACACGATCGCTACTTGAGTACGTCTTGCCACAGCTGGATGTGCCCGAGGAATTGATCTTCCTGGTATCCGCGGTGACAGGTGAAGGCGTGCAGGAGCTTCTGCTGGCGGTCGCCCGTCAACTCGATGAGATACCGCGCGATCAGCCTGAGAGTGCTGATACGCTGGAGCGCCGGATCTATACGCTCGAACCAGACGACGATGAAGCCTGGGAAGTGGAGCGGCTCTCCGCGCATCACTACGAGATACGGGGCAAGAAGATCGAGCGCACGCTGGCGATGACCGACTTCCAGTATGAGGAAGCAGCGGAGCGATTCCAGAACATCCTCGAGCGAAGCGGTATCTCGCAACGGCTAGAGGAACTTGGCATTACACCCGGCGACACGGTGCACATCGGCGAGGATGAGTTGATCTGGGAGCAGGAGGTCGCCGAGGCAGAATCTCAGGTTGAACCACGTCGCCGGCGAACACGGCGACAGAGGATCGAAGACGCCTTTGGCCCAGACGCCAATTAACGACCCCCGAGAAATTCACGTATCTCTGTTTGGGTCGGCGCTACTGTCGCTGCGCCGTGGCGACTTGCGCTCAGCGCTCCGGCAGCGGCGGCGAATTCGAGTCCCGCTCGGTTCAGACGGTGTCCAGATACCCACGCGCTTATCAATGCAGCCATGAAGACATCACCCGCGCCGGTGGGATCGACGGTCTCGACTGCCGGGGTGCGTAGGTGGGTCACTTCGCCACCGATTATTGCCCAGCAACCTTGCTCGCCGTCAGTGATGGCGATCTCTGCGCCAGTCAGGTGCGTGAGCGCGGCAAATTGCTCCCTGATATCGCCTCGAATCCCCAGGATGTCCAGATCGGTTCTGCTTAGCTTGACGAGTGAAGCAAGGCTCAGGACAGCATTGAGATTGAGCATGAGTTCGTCCGTACTGGGCCAAAGTGAAGGGCGAGGGTTGGGGTCGAAGAAGATCGGGATGCCTCGGCGGTTGGCAAGTTCGAGCATGGCCAATTGCACAGCTCTTGTGCGTGGATTGACCATCATCATCGAGCTGACGTAGAGGCCACTGGCCCGATCGAGCGCTGCATCGATCACCTCAGGCGGAAGGTGAGTATCGGCCGGATCGTTGCCGTAGAAGGTGAAAGCGTTTTGCTCATCGTCGGGTGTCACGAGCGCGACTCGGGTGAGATGCTCTACCGGGCTGGAGGGCACGACCTCGATGTTGCTCTGTAGGAGAATTTGACGGAGCCGCTGCCCAAGCGAGTCTGTGGATAGCGTGCCGCAGAAGCGAACATCATGCTCTAAGCGGGCGAGCGTCACGGCTACATTGAATGGGGCCCCGCCTGCTTGCATGAGCGAGAGCGTGCGATCGGCTCGATTGTCTGGATCGGGCACCGGGACGATGTCGAAGAGAGCTTCGCCAAGCGCGGTGAGCATGCAGGAAGCGGTCAGTCGTCGCTAGAGCGAGCTTCACTCGCCTTGTTCTCGGTGGGGGCCGACTGTTCCCGGCGCACCAAGAAGATATCGCGCAGTGATTCGACGCGCTGCAGGAGCCTGCTCAGTTGCCGGACATCGTCGACGCGCAAGGTGACGAGCACCGAGACCGTCTGATCGTCGCGCGTGTGCGTCAGGACGGAATCCATGTTGATCTTCTCGTCAGAGATGAGGGTGGTGAGGTCTCGCAGGAGTCCGACACGATCCCAGGCTTCAATGCGAATCGTGACCGGGTAGGCTTCCCGGCGCTCGCCCCAGCTTACCTTGATCAGCCGGGGATCACCTTCGGCATTGCGGACGTTCGGGCAATCGGCTCGATGTACGGTGATGCCGCGTCCTCGCGTTGTGTAGCCAACGATCTCGTCTCCGTAGACAGGCCGGCAGCAGTTGGCGAGACGTGTGTACAGGTCGCCGACGCCCATGACCTGGATACCGCGCACGGCCCCTGAGTCATCCTGCGTTGGGATAGCCTTTGGCAGGACGGCTTCATGATCATCTTCGGCGAGCTTGGTCGCAATCTGTTGTGGCGAGACGCCACCGTAACCGATCGCCGCCAGGAAATCGTCGACGCGTTGATACGAAGGGAACAGCTTGGCGATATCGTCGATCTTGGCATCGTCGATGGCCAGCCGTCGCAGCTCACGGTCGAGAATCTCCCGGCCCTGAGCGATATTCTCGTCGCGCTCTTGTCGCCGGAACCATTGCCGGATCTTCTCGCGAGCAGAAGCAGTCACGACGTAGCCGTTGCTTGGCATCAGCCAGTCGCGGCTTGGCCCAACCTTGGTGTTGGACGTCAAGATGCGAACGACAGATCCATTCTGGAGCTTGTGATCGAGCGGCACGATCTGGTCGTTGACTTTCGCGCCGACGCAGCGATGGCCGACCTCGGTGTGGATGCGGTAGGCGAAGTCGACGGGCGTCGCTCCCTCGGGCAGCTCGATGATGTCTCCGTTTGGCGTGAAGACGTAGATCATCTCCTGGAAAACGTCGGACTTCAGTGACTCGACGAACTCCTGGGCATCGGCGATCTCGTCTCGCCAGTCCATGAGCTGACGGAGCCAGGCTACCTTGCGCTCGACGTTGTGATCGATCCGCCCCTCTTCTTTGTAGCGCCAGTGTGCCGCGATGCCATATTCGGCGACGCGGTGCATATCGTGGGTGCGGATCTGGATCTCAACGGGCGTGCCACCGGCGATCAGCACAGCGGTGTGGATAGATTGGTACATGCTCTCTTTTGGCGTAGCGATATAGTCGTCAAATTCGCCGGGTACTGGGTGCCAGTGGGAGTGAATGACCCCAAGGGCGGCGTAACAGGTCGCATGCTCGTCAACGATGACGCGCAGACCGAAGACATCATAGATCTCGTCGACGCGGGCATCCTTGCGCTGCATCTTCTTCCAAATTGAGAAGATGTGCTTCTCACGCGACTGAATGTCCGCCTCGATCCCGACCTCACGGAGGTGTTCGTCGAGCTCAAGCCGGAATGATTCGAGCACGTCGTTGCCATCGAGTCCTTGTCGCTCTAGTGCGCGCTCAATAGCGAAGTAGCTCTGTGGGTCGCTGTAGCGGAAGGCGAGATCTTCAAGTTCGCCCCGGATCTGTGAGATTCCGAGGCGATTTGCAAGCGGGGCATAGATTTCGAGTGTTTCGCGAGCGGACCGAAGCTGCTTCTCCTCCGGCATATGATCCATAGTGCGGAGATTATGCAGGCGGTCGGCGAGTTTAATGAGGACGACGCGTACATCATCGACCATTGCCAGGAACATCTTGCGCAGGTTCTCGGCTTGGCGGGCCTTTTCGCGTTCAGCGCGCTCTTCGGGATGTTCAGTAGACCAGGCGATCCGGCCAAGCTTGGTGACGCCTTCTACGAGGTTTGCGACGTCGGTGCCAAAGAGATCGGTGATGTCTTCGATCGTGCGGTCGGTGTCCTCAACGACGTCGTGCAGCAGTGCGGCGGCGAGTGTCGCGGAATCAAGCTCCATACGGGCCAGAATGATGGCGACTTCGATCGGGTGGGTGATGTAGAGCTCGCCGGAGCGCCTGCGCGTATCGCCGTGAGCGTCACGCGCATACGCATGCGCGCGCTCTACGAGAGCAGTGTCGACATCTGGGTCTTCGCTGCGGATGATATCCAGCAGGTCGTCGAGGGTGACGCCGCCGGTCTCTGATTGATGGACAATCGCCGGGTCCGCCATATTGACTCGTCATTCCACATGCCTCGCTCCGCGGAATTCGCGGAACGATCGCAGTATGAACGCTCTATCCTACTGCAGGTCGTGTAGTTCGCCCCACCCTTATCATTATTCCAAATTAAGCCAAGGCTGCTTGCCGGGCGAGCGCGCCTCACGAAATGAATGGGCTATGATACCTGATAGCAGACCTAGTCAATCGATGAGTATAGGACGCGAATAATGCCTGAAGACCGTCACGTCGACCGGATGATTCACCCAGATGAGGCGCGGGCAATTGTCCTGGCCCACACTCCTGTGTTGAAGCCTGAAAGCGTGCCTCTGGACAAGGCAGGTGGCCGGGTGCTGGCTGAGGCACTCATTGCACCGGCTGACTTGCCTCCGTTTCGAGCTTCGACAATGGATGGGTTCGCCATCATCCACGATGACCCTGCCAGCGTGCGTACCGTCATTGGGGCGGATTTCGCCGGAGAGCAGAGTGGAGCGGTCGTTTCACCAG
>CAYNTE010000095.1:9875-11257 GCA_964399615.1 uncultured Thermomicrobiales bacterium | reverse complement strand
TTTCCAGAGGACGATCTGGGTCTCGGGCGAAATGGCGGGGAAGCGGTCGCGGATGGACTGGCCGGTACGCTGCGGCGGATCTTCGGGGAGGCCGAAGGCGACGACGTCGATCAGGCCACGCAGATCGGGGTCGTGGCGGACATGGGCAAGGTCGAGCCGCCCAGCGACGGTCAGCGCGCCGAGCCAGTAGTCTCGCTGGCGTTCGGATGCGCAGATGAAGAAATCGCCGAGGCTGAGGAGACGGGTGAGGATCTCGAGATCGTCGGCACGGTCCGGCTCGCCGCGCTCGGGGTCGATCCTGGCGTATTCAAGTTTCTCGAGGATCCACGGGGCATAGAGGTCGATGACGATCTTGCGGCTGGCCAGCAGCTCGGCGTCGGCTTCGAGATAGGGCAGGTGCTGGGCAACGACGACATCGTGATCTGCGATGAGGTCGACAAGGCTCTTCTCGTGGCCGTATGCCACAATCGTGACGCCTGGCGGAGGTTGGAGGTCGGTGGGCTTTGGAACGGCCAGGGTGACGGGCTGGTGGGCGCCGATGACACGGGCGAAATGCCAATAGCGGACGCCTGAACCGGCCATCTGCCGACCGATGGTATCGGAAGCGATAATGAGGACACGGGGCAGCGATTCTGTCACGGTCGGGCACTGCGCTTTCACTGCATCTCTCTGGCCCGGCGGGAATCGATGAGGAGCATGATGCTACCGGAGTGGACAGCGGTCATCGTCAACTATAACGGGGGGCTGTATCTGCCTGCCTGTCTGGAGGCGCTCCGGAAGCAGCAGTTCCGGCCCGCCAGAATCCTGGTCGTCGATAATGCATCGAGCGATGACTCGCAGCGCGAATTGCTGGCCTATCCCGAGGCGGAGTTGATCGCGCTGCCGGAGAATCGCGGTTACGCAGGTGGCGCGAACGCCGGGCTCGATGCGACCGATACGGATCTTGCGGTCATCCTGAATGCCGACGTCGAGTGTGATCCAGGATTCGGCGCGGCGATGGTGCGGGCGTTTGCAGACGATCCATCGCTTGGGGCCGCGGGAGCATTGTTGCTCTATCCGGATGGTGCCACGGTGCAACACGCCGGGGGTGTTGTGAGCCAGCCCTCGCTCTTTACGGATCATTTGGGGCGCGGCGAGCCGGTGAGCGCTGCGTGGGAGGTTGAACGGGAGATCGATTTCGCAACGGGCGCGGCGCTGGGGTTGCGTGTGAGCGCTGTGCGGGACATCGGCGGATTCGACGAGCAGTTCATGCCGGCATACTACGAAGATGTCGATCTCTGCTGGGTACTGCGGGCTGCCGGCTGGAAGGTGCGGCTGGTTCCGGAGATGCGAGGGATTCATCACGAGGGTGTCACCCTGCAGCATTCGGAGCGCTATCACCG
>CAYNTE010000095.1:0-9775 GCA_964399615.1 uncultured Thermomicrobiales bacterium | reverse complement strand
CAGGATCACAAACGGTAACAGGCAGATCATCAGAAACGAAGACTGGATCGCCACGACCATCAGATAGACCACGACCACGAGCATGACGACGAAGGGGATCGACCACCAGAGCGCTTGCTTGGCGTGGCGCTGCAGATCGGGTGATGCATCCTGCGCACCGAAGACGACGGTCAATGGCACAAACGGCGTGAAGAGATAGCCGAGCGCGGCGATTGTCTGGCCCTGCTGGTCTTGACTAGCCAACCTGATACCGATCGTAGACGACGCTGAACTTCTCACCGGTCAGCAGTGCCTCGCGGGTGGCGTCCTCGGCATCTGCAATCTCTTCGACCTTCTCCAGGATACTGGCGGCGATCTCCTGCGGCACAACGACGACACCATCGGCATCCCCGACGACGAAATCACCGGGCCGGACGAGCACACCGCCGCAGCGGACGGGATGATCGTAGCCACTGATGCGCCAGCGGCTGATGGAGCTGGCTGGAGAGCGGAAGCGCGCAAAGACTGGGAAGCTCATCTCCAGGATCTTGGTGACGTCGCGCGTGCCACCGTCCATCACCGCACCCTGGCAACCGCGGCCACGAGCGGCCGTGGACATCAGCTCGCCCCACTGAGCGGCGGAGGTATCGCCAGATGAATCGACGACGGCGACGCAACCCTCGGGAAGGGCGTCGAGAAAGGCGGCTCGGATACCCCAGTCATTCTCTTCAAATTCGGTGGAGACGGCACCCTTCAAGGTGAACGCGGGGCCGGAGACGCGATCTTCATTGGTCAGGCCCTGAATCGTGCCATCCATGACTTGGTTGCGATAACCGGCCTGATCAAGCACATCGGCGATGACGGCCGTATAGTGCCCGGCGAAGCGTTTCGAAATCTCCTTGACGTCCATCTGTCCCCTCTTCCCTCCAGGTTGGACACTCCTCGGGGACAGTCTACCGGAGAACGAACGACCCTGGGGCCGAAACCCCAGGGTCGCTCTTAGATGTCAGATCGAAGTGCCGCTAGGAAGCAGGAACGATCTGACCGCTGATCTCGCCACCCGGGTTCGCGTCGGTGTGGACGTTGACGGAGGTGTTGTCAGCCTCGATCTGATCGACGAGGTCGCCTATCGTCATACCTTCCAACGCGCCAGTCAGCATATCCGCGGTGATCTCGCCGGAAGCGATCTCACCGTCACCGGTGAACCACTCGGTCTCATCGGCAGGCATGAAGAGTGGCACGACCACTTCCTCAGTGTCCGTCAGATGAATGTGGGCTGCGAGTACGTTCTCGATGTTCTGAGCTGAGAGCGTGAAGGTCGCGCTCTCGCCATCGTCGGCGATGTCGAGCGTGAAGTGGCCGGTGGCCTCCGTCGTCACGCCCTCGGCGGCGGTGAGGTCGGCCTCATACTCCGGCGCCTCTTCCGCTGCCTCCTGCGCGCCACAGGCAACTGGCACCGAAGGATCGTATTCAGCGCCAACGGTCATGCCGTGCAGCACGATGGCCCGTGTTGCGACATTGATCGTCTCAGGATCGACGATGTAGCTCTGCGTGTAGGAGAGCTCACCGGCGGCATCAACCGTCGGATACGGCGTGAATGGCAAGAGCACACCACCGTAGAAGGGCAGACCCTCCTGGAGGCTCACGATGTCATCGTCGTCGTCATCTGCGTCGGGCGTCGGGCAGGTCGCAACATCACCCTCCAGGCCGTGGAGGTGCTGTGCGTGCGCGCCCTCTTCGAAGCCCGTCGCTTCGATCATCACCGTCAAGATCTGGCCGGTCACGCTGACATTAGCCGTGCCTGAGACACCAGAATCATTGAGCTGGTTGAGCTGGAATGTGGTCTCTTCTGCGGCCGGAACCTCGTCGGCCGGGAAGACCTGGCCGCAGGCAACTGGCATCGAGGCATCGTATTCCTCATCAACGTTCATGCCGTGGATGACAAGGACCGTCGAAGTGAGATCCACATCTGGGTCGACGGTGAACGTCTGTTCGAAGCTATAGGTGCCGTCGTCCCCAGCAGTCGGGTACGCCTCTGCATCAGCATCGACGAAGAGCGGGACGACCGGCGGACCGTAGAACGGCAAGCCTTCTTCGAGTGAAACGAATCCGTCTTCACTGGTGTCAGCTGCAAGCGTCGGGCAGACTGCCGCGGCATTCTCTGGGCGGTGGATGTGCTGCGGATGAACCTGATCAACCGCCACACCACTTACATCAAGTTGCACCGTCAGCTGGTCGCCAGTGAGCGACATTGTGCCCTCGGCACTCGCGCCAGAGCCATTCATCGAACCGAAGAGGACGGTATAGGTCATCGTCTTAGGCTCTTGTGGTTCTTGCGGCTCTTGTGGCTCCTGGAGATAGCGCCAGGTGTAGTAGTGCTGACCGACGTTTGCGGCCTCGACCTGCCAGCCGGGCTCATTACCCGGTGTAAAGGTCAGACAGCGGCGCTCGAAGCACTGCCACAGGACGGCCTGCTCGGTGCCAGCGACCGGCACCATGCTCCAGTACGCCTCAGTGATGGGATACCCAGTCGCATAGAACGGATTCTGGAAGAGCAGGTCCTGAACGAACTGGCCGTCCTCATAGACCGTCGTCGTCTGGTTCATGAAGTCCCAGAACGGTGAGGCAACGGTGTGATCGATGCCGGGCACCTGAACGCGCTCGGCAGCCGTGACACCGTACTGCTCGTAGTCCGTGTTGTCGGCGATCGAGTTGTCGCCCGCTAGTTCGCGGGTGATGAGGCTACCCTCGGGTGTTGCCGCAACGCTGCGAAGACCGAGATCATGGATATCGGCATAGGTCGGGCCGAACATCTGACCCGGGTCACCAGCGATCTGGACGTTGGCAGGCTCGCGCTCGACGAACTGCTCATCGCCCACCTGCATATCGCCAGTGACGAGCTCGACTACCAGAAGACCATTGGTCACGTACCAGAGTTCGTCATCCGGAGCCGTTGGGTTGTTGATCTCCATGCGCGACTTATCGAAGTACTGAACCTGGCGCTCGCCATTTGGCGATTGCTCATATGGCTCGGTGAGCACGTCGGTGAACGCCGCCTGGCCCCAGATCCAGGATCGGTCGACCTGTCCATCAGCGACTGGTTTGTCTGAACGCGCCCAGGTACGTTCGAAGGCCGGGTTGCCTGGCGCTTTGAGATCGTCAAATTGCGCCATTGCCGGCACAGCCGTGAGCGCCACCATCAGGAGCACCCCCACAGCCGTGGCTATATGCTTTCTCGATAATTTCAACACGAAACCATTCTCCTTCCCGATTCGTCGCTCCTCAACTACGCAAGCGAGGAGTCTGGCGGGGTCAATTACCGCCGGTTTCAGCTTGCTGGTCATACGAGTTAGCCCCGACTTCGGATGAGTCGCCATCGTAAGTAACCAACTTCGCGTAACCGTGGCCCCCGTTACCCCTAACAAGCACCGAGGCCGAATCCCGCAACGGGTGATTCGGCCTCGATCTGAAAATTCCGGGGCTATAGCCGGTGGCTAGAAGGCGTAGCGCGTGTATTCGTGCTGATCTGGCGGGCCAGGAGCGATATATAGCTCCCCCACCGAGGGTCGGGCGATGACGGACGCAAATGTTATGTAATCTCCCGGGCCGTCGCCGAGATGGCGGCAGATGGCATCCGGCGCATTCTCGCGATCACGGAAGAAGCGCTTTGTGGTGTCGAGCGTGATCGAACCGCGCTCGCTGGCGATCATCTCGCGCATGCGGTCGAGCCGGGCGCAACTGTTGGCCATACGGTCATCCTCAGCGCGCTCCTCATCGCTCATCTTCTGATCGACGAAGTGATTGCTGTGAGCGACTGCGCCAGCCTCCTGCGGAACTCTTCCAGAGGCTTCGACGGCGAGTTCCAGATCGACGGCGCGACCGGTACGGTCCATGATCAGGACGTTGCGCGAGGAAGCGCGAGGAAGAGACTCCAGCCAGTGCTCGGCAGCATCGAGAGAGCCGCGCTCCAGCGCCGTGCGAGAGTAGAGATAGCGCGGGAAGCCCGGCCGCCAGCCGCCAGTGTTGAGGAAGTTGGCGAATACGGCCATGCCGTTGTCTGCAATCCCGATATACGAGATCTGTCCAGCTGGCAACAGCATGAGGATGTCGGGGGCATCATCGGGCGAGATGCGCGCCACGATGCCAACGTCTTTGGTTCCGGCTGGCAGGTCGGCATTCTGGCCAGCAATCGGTATGCCATCTGCCGTGAGGGAGCCATCGACAGCGAAGCTGGTGCACTCATTTGCCATGGCATCGCGCGCAAGGGCGGCTTCGACGGAATCCATCTCGATGCCGGGATTGACAGCCAGCTCTGCGCGTAACTGCAGGATCACTGCATCGTCGCGGCTGATCTCGGCTCCAGCAGCCAGCCCCTCCAGCTCACGTGCGAGATGTGGCGCGTGCTCCTCAATAAACGGCAAGTAGGCTGAGGCGCGTGAGCGGGCCAGGTCATGATCGACGTCACGCTGGGCGAGCTTGCCAAGCGCCATCTTGAGGTGTCGATGGACATATTCGCCGGCTTTGCGCCCGTGCTGGCGGCCGATCTCATAGTTGTCGCCGGAGAACTCGAAATAGGGAAACGCTTCCATCGCATCCTACTCATCAATCAGTAGCGGCGGCGGCTCGCGCAACCGCGCCATCGTATAGGCATCAACCAGGATGCCATCTCGCACAGCATAGGCACGGTGGGTGCCCTCGATACGGAATCCATATTTGCGGTAGAGCGCGACCGCTGGATCGTTATCGACGTAGACTTCTAGCTCGATGCGGCGCAGGCTGAGCCAGTTGTCAGCCAGCTCGATCACCGCCTCGACCAGCCTGGAGCCGACGCCCTGGCCATGAAATCGCGAATCGACGGCCATGCCGAGCGATCCGACGTGCGCCCGCCTGCCAGCATACGAGTGGAACCCAATCGTGCCGACTACTTCGCCGTCGATCTCTGCTACAAGCCAGCGATCGCGATCTCGGGCTCCGTTCTGATAGCGACGCTCCCAGACTTCTTGTGGTGTGTAAGGAAACTGGAGCAGCATGGCTGCGACGGCGGGATCGCTATGGATCCGTGTCCAGGCAGGGAAGTCTCGTTCTGGATTAAATGCTCGAACTAGAATCTCGACCATCGTCCCGATCCAGCTTCAGAATGGGTGCATGATGATCGGGTTCCCGGCAAAAGTCAAGTCTGGGAGCCAGCCCGCACGGCTACGACGACGATAACGCCAGCGATCACCATTAGGGCCGCGGCCCCGAGCTGGATGAGCCCCTCGCCGACACCGCTTCCACTCAACGTGACCAACGAAACAAAGAGCCGGATCAACGAGGCAATGGCCATAAATCCAGCTACCATCAGCATTGGTACAGCGCCGATGACACCGACCAGGCTGGGATCCGGCGGCCGGCCAGAGCCGATTGCGCGATCACCGTGCTGAATACCAAACCGATACCAGATGAAAGCACCGATGGCGATTCCAACGATCAGGACGACTGCACCCGGGAGGGGGCCAGGGATGGGCAAGAGCAAGCGCAGAATATCCGCCAGGGTGCCGATGATGATGCCAGCGATCAGCAACGCTCCGATGAGAATCGCGTTCAGGACAGCCAAACGGATGCCATCCAGAATGCCGCCACCTCGCGGATGGAGCCAGCGCTGCCCTGCCTCGAACCAGCTTTCACCAGGCTGGCGAATTTGCTCCTGATTGAATTGCATTGTCGTTGTGCCGATCCTGATCCTCCGGTATGTTCGCTGTGATCATTGTAAACAAGCTGAAGAGCTATGCGGGCGGTTGCGGCAGGTTAGATATACTGAGGGGCGAATGAACAGTTCCTCATCGCACATCGTTGTGCAGGACAGGGAGGACGAACCCATGGGTAAGGCCGTGCTAGCAATTGTCGTGGTCGCCGTCATTGCGATCGTCGGCATGATGCTCTATCGCTCAACTTCAGGTGATCAATTCCCCGACGATGAGTGGTTTGAGTTCGAAGTTCCCGACGAGGCTTAGTCTCAACCCCAGCCGCTAATGGGCTGGGGTCTTCTTGGCTGCTTCGTCCGCGGCTCGCATCAGCTCTCCAAGCGCGTTGTCAAGCTCCGTCTGAAGCTCCGCAACGAGGTTGTCGATCGGCACGATGCGCGCGCCGTCACGGTCGTCTGTGCGCCGCTTCAGCTCAGCTCCGCCAGATTGCAGCGAGCGGCGACTGATGGTGACCCGCAGTGGCACGCCAATGAGATCGGCATCAGCGAATTTCACGCCCGGTGACGTATCGCGGTCGTCAAAGAGCACATCCAGACCGTGTTCCATCAACGATGCATAGATTTGTTCAGCGACATTCACCGACTCATCGTCGGTGCCGATCTGCACCAGGTGCACATCGAACGGCGCGACGCTCGCGGGCCAGATGAGTCCGGCATCATCGTGGTAGTGCTCGGCGATTGCCGCGAGATTGCGGCCGATACCGATGCCATAGGAGCCCATGACGATCTCATGCTCTTCATCGTTGGCGTCGAGATAGGTTGCGCCGAGCGGCCCGGAGTACTCATTCTGCAGCGGGAAGATATTGCCGACCTCGATGCCGCGCGACTCTGTCAGCGGTGCGCCATCGACTGGCGACGGCATGCCTTCACGAACCTGGACGATGTCGGCGACGAGGTCTGGCTCGTAGTCCCGGCCGAGGTTCACGTTCAGGAGGTGGTAGCCCTCGCGATTCGCGCCGGCCACGAGGTTCGGTGCGCGGGCTGATTCGTCGGCGACGACGTAGACATCCTTCAGGCCGACTGGCGAGGCGTAACCAGGCACTGCGCCGCTGGCCTGAATGAGATCGCGGTCGGCGGGTGTCAGGATATCGACACCCAGGAGACCACCGAGCTTGGCGGCATTAATCTCCAGATCGCCGCGAATGACAACGAAGATCAATTTGCCATCGACGTCGTAGAAGACTGCCTTGAGGGTCTTTTCCTTGGGGACACCGAGATGGTTGGCAACCTGCTCGATGGTGGTGCAATTGGGGGTCTCTACTTCCTCCAGCGGTTGCGGATCTTCGTCTGGGAAATCGAAATTGACTGTCGCAACCTCGCTATTGACGGCGTAGTTGCCGTTGGGCGAGATCAGCAGCAAATCCTCACCGGCTTCGGCTGGCAGCTGGAACTCGTGCGAGTTGGCGCTGCCCATGTAGCCGCCGCTGGCCTCGACCACGACGACCGGCAGGCCGAGCCGCGCAAAGATGCGCAGGTAGGCTTTGTAGAACTCGAAGTAGGTGTGATTGAAGGACTCGGCGTCTGTGTCGAATGAGTAGGCATCTTTCATGACGAACTCACGACATCGCAGCAGTCCGGCACGGGCGCGCGGCTCATCGCGGAATTTGGTCTGGAACTGGAAGAACGACACGGGCAGCTGGCGGTAGGAGCGCACGGAACGACGGACGAGGTCGGTTGCCACCTCTTCGTGCGTCAGGGCCAGCATCATGTCCCGGTCGGAGCGATCGGTGAAGCGGACCAGCTCGGGGCCGACCTTGTCCCAACGCCCGGTCTCCTTCCAGAGCTCGGCTGGCTGGGCAACGGGCATGCTGACCTCGTAACAGTCGATGGCTTCCATCTCCTCGCGCAGAATCTGCTCGATGCGGTTGGCAGTGCGCTCGCCAAATGGCAGCAGCGAATAGATCCCCGCCCCCAACTGGCGCTGGAAGCCGGCGCGCGTCAGCAATTGCGCGCTAATGGTCTCGGTACCTGCCGGTGCCTCGCGAAGTGTCGTCACAAATAGGCGGCTAAATCGCATCTCTGCGGTCCCTTTCCAAGGTCATTCCCCGATGTCATGCACAAATATACGGGCGGCGTCCCCCGAAGATCAGAGCGCCACGAGGTTTGCTGTCCCACCGCGTTATCGCGACGGGACGTGAATAGGCTGCTTTTGCGGGATGCCCGCGCGGCGTGGATAGGACGGTGGGCTTGCGTGCCGCTTCTCGATCACGATCATGCGCGTGGCATTGATAGGACTCTCGTGGATGGTTTGAACAGCGCCACCGAGGACGGTGATCGCACGCTCGGCATCAGCCAGCTCGTCTTCGAGCGCCTCACCCTTCGGGAGGATGACCAGGCCACCTACCCGGACGAATGGCAGCGTCAGCTCGACCAGGCTGGCAAGTCGGGCGACGGCGCGGGCCACGGCGACGTCGTACTGCTCACGCACGCCCTGCGTCTTGGCATGGTCCTCCGCACGGGCGGCGATGGTGACGGCGTGTTCGAGCCCAAGCTGCTTGACGGCCTCATGCAGAAAATTGACCTTTTTACGGGTGGAATCGAGCAGATCAACGCGCATCTCTGGGCGGGCAATGGCAATTGGAAAGCCCGGGATACCCCCACCGGTACCGACGTCGATCATGGCCCTGGTGTCTTCCGGAATGAGAGGGAGCAGGGCCAGCGACTCGGCGATCAGGCGCGATTCTGCCTCATCGCGGTCGGTGATCGATGTGAGGTTGAAGCGCTGATTGGCCTGCAAGAGCAGTGACAGGTACTGATCGAGCTTTTCGCGCGCGCCTTCAGGCAGGTCGAGATCAAGCGTCTCGATGGTGGCGTCGATCGTGCTGAGATTGCCATCGCTCATCGTCGCCTAGTCCTCCTGACCGGCAAGCGTCGCGACACGGCGCGGGCCGACGAGCTCGAGAGCCGTCTCGACGAGATCCTGGATGCCGATGCCAGCCTGACTGCGCAGCGACTCTTGTGAGGCGTGATCGAAGAATGCGTCTGGAATACCCATGATCTCAACGACGGCGTCAATGTGTTCACGGTGGATGTACTCTAGCACTGCGGAACCAAATCCACCGGACTCCTGGCTCTCCTCGATGGTGATGACCGCTCTGGTGCGCTCGGCCCAGGTGCGGATCAGCTTCTCGTCGAGTGGCTTGAGGAAGCGCGCGTTGATAACGGTGGCCGAGATACCGCGTTCGGCGAGGATATCCGCTGCCCGTTGCGCCGTGATGACGCGAGAACCATAGGCCAGGATGGTGACGTCAGTGCCTTCTCGTAGTACCTCGCCGCGCCCGATCGGCAGCGTGACAGGTGGCAAGGCGGTTGACGCTCCGGTGCCAGCTCCACGGGGATAGCGCAGGGCAATCGGGCCATCCTCATATTGCACGGCAGTCTTGAGCATATTGCGAAGCTCTCGCTCGTCCTTGGGCGCCATGACGACCATGTTGGGAATTGCGCGGAGATAGGAGGAATCGAAGACACCGTGATGGGTGCGTCCATCGTCGCCGACAAATCCGGCGCGGTCCATCGCGAAGACGACGGGCAAATTCTGGATGCAGACGTCATGGATGACCTGATCGAAGGCACGCTGCAGAAAGGTTGAATAGATGGTGACGACCGGTCGCATACCCTCAGTAGCGAGCCCTGCGGCGAACGTCACGGCATGCTGCTCGGCGATGCCGACATCGAAAAAGCGCTTGGGATGCTCACGAGCGAAGGGCAGGAGGCCGGTGCCGTCGGGCATGGCCGCGGTGATCGCGACGATACGGTCGTTGTCGCGCGCCAGTTCGGTGAGCGCTTCGCCGAAGACGTCTTGATATTTTGGTGGTTGCGGTGCGCTGGGCTTGCTGCTCTTAACTTTGGCTGCGTGGTGCTGGAAGGGGTCGTCCTCGGCAAAGCCGAAGCCCTTGCCCTTGGTGGTGACGGCGTGGACCATCACCGGTCCATCGAGCTCCTTCACCTGCTTGAAGGTCTCTATCAGTGTTCCGATGTCGTGGCCATCGATCGGACCAATATAGGTAAAGCCGAGCTCTTCCCAGATCATGGTGTGATAGACGAACTCTTTGA
>CAYNTE010000094.1:7322-11370 GCA_964399615.1 uncultured Thermomicrobiales bacterium | reverse complement strand
CTGATCACTGCCCGCGGCTGCCCCTACACCTGCAAGTGGTGCAGCCACGCCGTCTACGGCTATACCCACCGGCGGCGCTCGCCGGAGAATGTCGCCGACGAGCTGGAGCTGATTCTGGAGACCTACGACCCCGATATGGTCTGGTACGCCGACGATGTCTTTACGATTCACAAGGGCTGGTTCTACAAATACGCCGCCGAGTTGAAGAGCCGCGGCATCAAGATCCCCTTTGAGACGATATCCCGTGAGGACCGGCTGAAGGACGAGATCATCCCGACGCTGGCCGAGATGGGCTGCTTCCGGCTCTGGATCGGCGCCGAGAGTGGATCGCAGAAGATTCTCGACAGCATGAAGCGCAAGACCAACGCCGAGCGCGTCATCGAGCGTGTCCACAAGCTGCGCGAGAACGGCATCGAAGCGGGCATGTTCATCATGCTCGGCTACGACGGTGAGGAGATGGAAGATCTGCAGGCCTCAGTCGATCTCCTGAAACGCTCGAATCCCGATCTCTTCCTGACCACCGTCGCCTACCCAATCAAGGGCACCCCCTTCTATCAGGATGTCGCCGAGCGCGTTATCGCGCTGAAAGCCTGGGACGAAGGGTCTGACCGCGACTTCACCGTGGCCGGTCGCCACTCACGCCGCTTCTACGAACACGCCACCCGCTGGATGGTCAACGAGGTTGCCTTTCATCAGGAACGTGAGAATCGGTCGACCAACCTTCCGCGCCTGGCGAAGACCTTCGTCAATGCCCAGCTCGGCCGGGCTGGCATGCGTCTGACCCAAAACGAGGTGGAGCATGGTCAGTAGCACCAGCCTGCCACCGCAAGCGTTCGATGGGATCGCCGCCAGCTACGACCAGCAATTCACCAGCACCCAGCTGGGCCGCTGGCTACGCGGGATGGTCCGGCAGAGGCTGGAGCCAGTGTTCAAGCCTGGCACCCACGTCCTGGAGCTCGGTTGTGGCACTGGGGAAGACGCTATCTGGCTGGCTCGACGTGGTGTGCGGGTGATGGCCACTGATGTCTCGGCAGCCATGCTCGATGTCACCCAACGCAAAGTCCAGCAGGCCGGACTCACCGATCTGGTGCAGACCCGGCAGCTCGACCTGACGACGGTTGCCTCGCTCGACGGCCACGGCCTGCCGGTCACCTCCCGCTTCGACGGCGTCTTCTCCAACTTCGGCCCGCTCAACTGCGTCGCCAACCGTCGAACGCTAGCTACAGGCCTTGCTCAGGTCGTCCGGCCTGGTGGCACGGTCGCACTCGTGGTCATGGGGCCGATCTGCCCCTGGGAAATCGCCTGGCACCTGCTCCATGCCGAACCCCGCACAGCAATCCGCCGGTTCCGCTCTGGCGCGCAGGCAAGCGTCGGCGAGCACGGTCAGTTGCCCGTTTGGTACCCCTCGGCGCGCCGCATTCAGCGCGACTTCCAACGCTATTTCACCGTAAGAGATACCTGCGGGATCGGTCTGCTGCTGCCGCCAACCGGTTTGGCTGGGGTCGTGGACCGCGCTCCCCGTATCTTCCGCCGCATCGCCGCCATCGATCGCAAATTCGCAGGCTCCTGGCTCTGGCGCATCATGAGCGATCACTATCTCATCATCCTAGAGCGACGATGAGCGCCAGCGATCTCAAGGCCGGTAGACCGGCAGCAACGATCGACGGCTTTATCTTCGCCTGCCCAGCCTGCCGCTCCGCACTGGAGCTCGTCGGACCAGACGCTCTCCGCTGCCCGGCCGACCAGCTCTCATTCCAGCGCCGCGACGGCATCTGGCATATGCTGTTGCCGGACCGCGCATCTGAGCTTGAGCGATTTATCAGCGAGTACGAGACGGTGCGGCTGGCTGAAGGACGGGGAGCCGACGACCCCGCCTATTACCGCAATCTTCCATATATAGATCGCTCCGATCCCTTCGCCGCCGACTGGCGCATCCGCGCGACCAGCTATCAAGCACTCGTCTCCAGCATCATCGAGCCGCTGGAGCGCACTCGCAATCGCCCGCTGGCGATCCTCGATCTCGGCGCGGGCAACGGCTGGCTCTCCAACCGAATTGCACAACGAAGGCATCGCGTCGCAGCAATCGACCTGCTTACGAACCCGCGTGATGGGCTCGGCGCGCACCGGCGATACGAGACCGAATTCACGCCGATCCAGGCGGAGTTTGACCACCTGCCGCTCGCCAGCGATCAGGCTGACCTCGTCATCTTCAACGCCTCGATCCACTACGCAACCAGCTACGAACTAACGCTCTCCGAAGCGCTGCGTATCCTGCGGCCCGGCGGCATCCTCACCATCATCGATTCACCCGTCTACCATGACCCCACCAGCGGCCAGACAATGGTTGACGAGCGCGAGGCCAGCTTCAGGCAACGCTTCGGCTTTGCGTCTGATGCCCTGCCGAGCGAGAACTACCTGACATTTGATCGTCTCGATGACCTCAGTCTAACGCTGGGCATCGAGTGGCGCACGGTCGAGCCGTTCTACGGTCTGCGCTGGTCATTGCGACCCTGGAAAGCACGACTCCGGCGTAGCCGCGAGCCAGCCAAATTTCTGGTCATCGCGGGCAAGCGACGGGTAGCCGGGGCACGCCAGAAGCGCCTCAAGTGGGCAATCGGCCGGCGCTGGCTCCGCTGGCGATTCCTGCTCACCCAGCGCCACCGCCACGGCCACCTCTCGCACGAAGAGATCGATGGAAGATCACTGGTGATACTGCGCTCCGTCTTCAATCCGGCCCTCTTCCCCAGCGGACCATTTCTCGCCAGTGTCCTTGATCACCAGCGTATCCCGCCGGGCAGTCAGGTCCTCGAACTTGGGACCGGCAGCGGCATCATCGCCATTGCGGCCGCCCAACTTACCCAGCACATCACCGCCGTCGACATTAACCCCGAGGCCGTGCGCTGCGCCCGCATCAACGCCCAAACCAACGGCGTCAGCGACCGTATCGACGTCCGCCTCGGCGACCTCTTCGAGCCGGTGCAAGATGAGCGCTTCGACACCATCCTCTTCAACCCGCCCTTCTACCGCGGCGAGCCGAAGGACATGCTCGATCACGCCTGGCGCTCCACCGACGTCGCCGAACGCTTCGCTTGCGAGGTGCCGCAACACCTCAACCCAGGTGGCCAGGCACTCGTCGTCCTCTCGACCGACGGCGAGCAGGAACGATTTCTGGAGACATTTCGGCGGCATGGTCTGCGAATCGAGGTCATCGCCCGCCGCGAACTCATCAACGAGACGCTGCGTATCTATCGACTGACGACGAACGAGTAATGGATCGAGGGATCACCTAGATGCTCATCCTCTACAACCCGCAAAGCACCGCCGGACGCAAGCACGTCCTGCCGATGTCGCTGCTGGCCGTCAGCGCGCTGCTGGAGGGCGAACACGACTACATCATCATCGACGGCAATATCGAGGACGACCCGGTCGCCGCTATCGACCGTGCCATTCACGAGACCGGCGCCGATATCCTTGGCGTTACCGTCATGCCTGGCCCACAGATCAGCGCCGCCGTGCCACACTGCCGCGAGCTCAAGCTGCGGCATCCTGGCCTGACTATCGTCTGGGGCGGCTATTTCCCGACCCAGCACTGGGATGTCTGCCTGAAAGCTGAGTACGTGGATTATGTCGTGCGCGGTCACGGCGAAGTGGTTTTTAAAGAGTTGATCGACACGCTGCGGGCAGATGGCGACCCGACCGGCATCGCCGGACTTGCCTACTGTCACCCGGAGACCGGCGAGATCACCACCAACCAGCTTGCGCCGATCCCTCACCCCGCTCGACTACCCGATTTTCCCTACCATCGCGTCGATATGCCCAGCTATATCCGCCCGACCTTCATGGGCAAGCGCACCCTGCCGCATCACTCCAGCTACGGCTGCCCATTCAAATGCAACTTCTGCGCGGTCGTGAATATGGTCGGCGGCCGCTGGTTCCCCCAGCCCGCTGGCCGGACCGCCGATCTTGCCCGCATGTTCGTCGAGAAGTGGGGGGTTGACGCCATTGAGTTCTACGACAACAACTTCTTCGTCCACGAGAAGCGCACCGC
>CAYNTE010000094.1:0-7222 GCA_964399615.1 uncultured Thermomicrobiales bacterium | reverse complement strand
CTCTATGACCAGGCCAAGGCGCGTGGGTTCAAATTCCCCGAGACCCTCGAAGCCTGGATCAGCCCTGAATGGCAGGACTTCCTCCAGCGTCGCAGTGCCCACATCCCCTGGATGGAAGATCCACTGCGTCGCGAGCTGCACAATTTCGAGCGTGTCCTGAATGCCTACTACCCGACCTCGACTGACCAGCGCCTGCGCGGACCCGCCCGCTGGCTCCTCAAAGCCGCTTCATCCTGGCGCTACCACCTGCGCATGTACAGCCACCCCATCGAGCTCCGCGTTCTCCAACGCGCCATCGCCTACCAAAGGCCGGAGACGAGCGGCTTCTAGACATCGTCGGCGGGCTCGATATAGAATTCAACAGCCGTTGAATTCACACTCGTGCGCTGAGGAGCAGGCGATGGCTGCAATCGATGTTGATTCCCTCGTGGTCGAACGCGGCGGGAAAGTGGTGCTGCACGACATCTCCGTCAGCATCCCGACCGGCGTCATCACTGGTCTGCTCGGCCCCAGCGGCAGCGGCAAGACTACCCTGATGCGCGCCATCGTCGGCGTCCAGATCGTGAAGTCCGGCCAGATCACCGTCCTCGGACGGGCCGCTGGTTCGCCCGATTTACGCCACAAGATCGGCTACGTCACCCAGAAGCCAAGCATCTATGCCGACCTGACCGTCGAGGAGAACGTGCACTACTTCGCCAGCCTCTACGGCATCGGCGCGAAAGAGGCTGCCTCCACGATCGAAACCGTCGGCCTCGCTGCTCAGACCCACCAGCTCGTCAATACCCTCTCCGGCGGCCAGCACAGCCGGGCATCGCTGGCCTGCTCCCTCGTCAGCCAGCCCGAACTGCTGGTGCTCGATGAACCGACCGTCGGTCAAGACCCCGTCCTGCGGGACGAGCTCTGGGGCCGCTTCCACGAACTCGCCAGCGCGGGCACGACCATCCTGATCTCCAGCCATGTCATGGACGAGGCCGACCGCTGCGACCGGCTGATCCTGATTCGCGAGGGCGAGGTGATTGCCGACAGCACCCCTGGCGAGGTCAAGCAATCCGCTGGCACCGACGACCTAGACGAGGCATTTCTGCGCTTGATTCGCAACCAGGAGGCGGTGGGCTAGATGTCGCTTCGCGTGATGGCCAGTACGACAATACGTATCTTGCGGCAGCTGCGACACGACCCGCGCACACTCGTGCTGATGAACGCGCTGCCGATCATCCTGCTGACGCTGCTCTACTTCATGTTCGATGACAACGAGCAGGCCTTCGATAACGTTGCGCTGATCATGCTCGGCGTCTTCCCCTTCTTCGTCATGATGCTCATCACCAGCATCACCATGCTCCGTGAGCGCTCGTCGGGCACGCTTGAACGCCTCTTCACCACGCCCGTCGGCAAGCTCGATCTGCTCTTCGGCTACGGCATCGCCTTCGGTATCGTGGCGGCCATCCAGACCACGCTGGCGGTCATCGTCACCTTTGGCCTGCTCGGACTCGACACGGCAGGGAGCTTCTGGCTGGTTATTCTGACCTCGATCGGGACAGCGCTGCTCGGCGTCGCGCTTGGCCTGCTTGCAAGTGCCTTCGCCCGCACCGAATTTCAGGCCGTCCAGTTCATGCCCGTCGTCGCGCTGCCACAGATCCTGCTCTGCGGGCTGTTCGTCGCGCGGGATGAGATGGCTAGCTGGCTCCAGGCGCTCAGCAAGATCATGCCCTTGACCTACGCCGTCGAGGCACTGCAGGAGATCATGCGCCACCCGTCGTCCACCTCCACGATGTGGCGCGACCTGGTCATCATCTTCGCCGTCGTCATCGGCGCGCTGGTGCTCGGCGGGGCAACCCTGCGGCGTCGCACACCGTGACTGAGAGATCACCCCAACCAGGGCGGCGGCCCGGCAACCCCGACACCCGCGAAACCATCCTCCGCAGCGCCCGCGAGCTCTTCGCCGACCAAGGTTTCGCCAGCGTCACCGTGCGCCAGATCGCAGCCCACGCCAGCGTCGACCCGGCCCTGATCCACCACTACTTCGACACCAAAGAACGTCTCTTCCTGGAGGCCGTGCAGTTCCCCATCGATCCATCGATGCTGCTCTCGCAGATCTTCAGGGGCGACCTCGCAGGCTTCCCCGAGCGTCTGGTCAGAACGTTCATCTCCGTTTGGGATGACCCCGTCACCGGTCAGGCCATGCGCAGTCTCATCCGCCGCGCCGCCTCCGACCCGCAGACCGGCCGGCTCGTCAAGGACTTCTTCACCACCCAGATCGTCGCCACCGTGCGCGACGTCACCAGCGAAATCATCGACCCCGATGAGCTGCCGGTGCGTGCATCGCTCGTGGCAAGCCAGTTGCTCGGCCTGGCGCTCGTCCGTTATGTACTCGAGTTCGATCCGCTCCACACCGCGTCACCCGAATCCCTCATCGCCGCCATCGCCCCCACCATCGCCCGCTACCTCTTCGACGCTGATCTGCCCCTGCCAACCGACGACCCGCCTGCGCGCGACACAACGCATTAGTATCATCACCGCCTGGGTCCGAATCGCCCTGGACAGTGGAGAGGTGTATGTCGTTCGTGTTGAGTAAGCCAAGCGTCGATGAACTCACCAGCGTGGTCGATATCCTGCGCGATTGGCAATACGAAGGGGCATCGATGCAACTGCACCCCGGCGACATCGGCTGGTACTGGCGATTCGGCGCACAAGCAACCGCCGAAGCCATCCGCACCTGGAGCAGGGACGGCCAGATCCTCGCCGCCGGGCTGCTCGACGGACCGGATATTCTGCGGATGACGATCGCTCCTGATGCCCGTGCAGATGAAGCACTGGCCCGTCAGATCGTCGCCGACATCATCACCCCTCAACGCGACGTCCTGCCGGTCGGACGTGTCGACGTTGAGGCGCCAACCGACACCCTGATCCACGGCCTGCTGGCTGATGCTGGCTGGACGACCGGTGAAGCATGGACCCCGCTCCGCCGTGATCTCAGCGAGCCCGTCCAAGACCCCGGAGTGCGGATCGAGGCTGTCGGCCCAGAGCACGCCCACGACCACGTCGCCGTCGTCCACGCAGCCTTCGGCAGTTCCACCTTCACCACCGAGCGCTGGCACACCATGGCGGCAGGTCCGGCATACGCCGACGCCCGCAGCCTGGTCGCCTACGATGACCATGGCAATGCTGTCGCCGCAGCAACGGTGTGGTCCGCTGGACCTGGCAGACCCGGATTGATCGAGCCGATGGGGGCCCACCCAGACCATCGTGGTCAAGGCTTCGGCCGGGCAGTCACCATCGCCGCGGCCGCCGCGCTGCAGGAGATGGGCAGCTCCAGTGCAATCGTCGCCACAGCCAGCTCCAACATCCCTGGAGTGGCCACCTATCTATCGGCCGGCTACGTCGAGCAACCCACGCGCCACGACAGCACCCGCGAGGCCTAACCCGCCGGCTGCCACGTCGCGACGATCATGCCGTAGTACGATGGAGCTTCGTAGCTAAGGAAATCCACGTCCATCGGCACCACTTCGAGTGCGCCGCCGAGCATGAGCGATTGCCAGAGACCGTCGATGGCTGCGTTTTGGATGTACTCGTCATCAAGATCGAAGAGCCGCAACAGATCGTTGGCCTTGATCGCCTCAACAACCTCGGCATCCATCCTGGCGGCATCGGGGTGGAAGCCGTTCGGGCCATCCGGGTCATGCCGATGCGCCCAGTCGCACGAAGCGATGAAGCCGACCCGCTTCTCACTCGCCTGCGCCATCTGCGCGACAGCCTTGCCGAAATCAATATTCGCCTGGCGTGGCGCGCTGCGAGCCATGTTCGCAATCACCACCGGCGGTCCAGTCTCCTCCTCCGGCAACTGGTTGAAGAGGTCCGCCAGCGGATGCCCAGCGCCGACCACATTCGTGTCATGTCCAGCGAACCAGAGCGGCGTCATGACACCCCAGTCCGCTGGCAAGACACTTCCCTCCCGTGTCGACCCGCCGTAGCCAACCATCGCGACCGGCACGCCCTTGGCGACCGCCGCGTCGTGAATCTGATCCGTCAGGTCACCATCGACCGGCATATTCATCTCGATCGTCTTGTCACCCAGTCGCAGTGTGCCGGCCGCGCGACGCACCTCAGCCAGCGAGATGTGTCCATTGACTCTGATGCCATGCGGGCCCGCGATGAAGATCGCATCAAGCTCTGCACCCTTGAAACGACGCCCCATCTCCAGCATCGCTTCCCGTGTCTTCAGCGCCCCTTCCGCGTCATCACTAATCTCCGGAATAATCGGAAACCCATGCGGCGCAACCGCCCCAATGACCAATGGCATCGGTGGATCCTTTCAAAGTGGTCCTTTTGACTCTGCATCTACGAGATTAGCATGAATGGCGTGTCCGGAAAATCACTACCGCACGGCAGCAAAAGGCAGGAGCACGGCCAATGAGACTCGCGATTATCGCCGACATCCACGGCAACCTGGCGTCATTTGAGAGAGTACTGGCCGACATGGAGACCAAAAACATCGATCAGATCATCTGCCTCGGCGATGTCGCCGTGCTCGGCCCGCAACCCGATGAGGTCATCACCCGCATCCGTGAGCTGAACATCCCCAGTGTCCTCGGCAACACCGACGCCTGGCTGCTCGATGGCATACCCGAACACCTCTCCGGAGACGACGGACTGGCCATGCGAGAGATCGCCGAGTGGTCGGCTGGCAGGCTATCGGACGCCAGCTGGTCCTATCTCCGATCCATCCCGATGACCCTGGATATCGAGCTGGACGATGGCAGATTGCTCCTCTGCTTCCACGGCTCGCCACGTTCGTTCGACGACGTGATCTCCGCCACGACGCCCGACCACAAGATTGACGAGATGCTTGCCGACCACGATGCCGATATCTACGCAGGCGGCCACACCCACATCCAGCTCCTCCGCAGGCACGGCATAGCACAAATCATCAACCCCGGCAGCGTCGGCCTCCCCGGCACCGGCCCGGGCACCCCCGATCTCCCCATCAACCGCAACGTCCACTGGGCCGAATACGCCACCCTCGACACTTCCCCCTCAGCCCTCACATTCCACCGCATCCATATCCCTCTCCCCGCCCTCCAAACCGACATGCCCGGCCTGGAGTGGTGGCTGAGTTTGTGGGGAGAAGGCTAGCCAGCCGTTTCCAGCAGTCCCCCTCTAGAGTCACAGCACCACGATCCTCTCAACCCACATTGGTCGGCAACATCGCCGTTGCCAGTGTGCCTGCACGACCGTAATTTCCGAATATTCCCCCGAGAGAGAACACCATATTTCCCCTAGAAGCATTAACTTGAGTCTTGCAATAGAGCGCTAGAATTAACGTGCACGAATCTATTCACGCGTAAACGAGGTATCAGCATGCACACGCCTACCGACCCGACCCACCCACACCTGTGGGCAAAGACTAATCGCAAACGTGGTGACACCCAATATCACCCCTTGATCTGTCACCTCATCGACGTTGCGATGGTCGCCGAAACAATGTGGGATACCACGCTCAAAGACGGTGTTCAGCAGTGGGCGGCGACCCAACTGGGAATGACTGTCGAAGATGCTCGACGATGGATTGCATTCCTAGCTGGCATCCACGATATCGGCAAGGCCTCTCCATCCTTTCAGAAGGAGTTTGATGCGGCGGCATCTTGGATGGACGAGCATGGCATCTCAAGAGGACGACTGCGAAACAGTGATGCACCGCATGGAACCATCAGTGCCATCGTGCTGCGGAGCATTCTCTCTGATGAATTTGGCCTCCGCCTCCCCGCCGCTCAAGCGCTTGCCACCGCAATCGGGGGCCACCACGGCACATTCCCTTCCAGTCCCGAACAACAACGCCTATCCTCCGCCATCGGACCACCGGTTTGGAACCAATGGCGGTTAGACCTTGCACACTCACTCTCCAGCGTCATTGGTGAACTCGAACCATTCACGATTCAAAAACTTGACCATGCATTTGCAATGTGGCTTGCGGGTCTCGTCACCGTCGCCGACTGGGTAGGGTCGAACTCCGACTATTTTCAGTTGCGAAACGATTACCTTGAGAGCCCATCAGTTATCGATCTGAAGAACTACGCACACATCGCAAGGGCTCAAGCAGGGACAGCTCTGTGGGATCTGGGTTGGGTTGGATGGGATGCACCCGATGAGCCAGATGAATGGGACGACATGTTCTCATTTCAGCCGCGTCCCCTGCAACAGACCGCAATCGACCTCGCCCCAATAATCGAAAATCCAAGTCTGGTGATCGTTGAAGCGCCCATGGGAGAGGGCAAAACAGAGGCGGCCCTGTATCTCAGTGATTACTGGTCCGCAGCTGATAATCAGCAAGGTCTCTACGTCGGCCTTCCAACCATGGCAACCAGCAACCAGATGTTCACGCGAGTCAAAGAATTTCTCCAGACTCGCTATCCCAACGCCATCACCAATCTCCAGTTGCAGCACGGCCACGCAGCACTCTCCAAGGAATTCAACGAGCTGATCGAACGCGGGAAGTTTCGACCAGAGGATATGAATGTGGGTGATGACCCCGAAGGAAACATCATTGCAGCCGAGTGGTTCACCTATCGCAAGCGCGGACTCCTGGCGCCGTTTGGCGTCGGCACCATCGATCAGGCCTTACTCGCCGTGCTCCAGACTCGTCACGTCTTCGTGCGCCTCCACGGGCTCGCTCACAAGACACTCATCCTCGACGAGGTCCACGCCTACGAGACGTACATGTCGACGCTTATCGAGCGGCTGCTCGAATGGTGCGCAGCCCTTGGCACGTCCGTCATCTTGCTATCAGCCACGCTGCCAGAAAATCGCCGCCTCGCGCTCATGGCCGCCTATCAGCGTGGTCTCGGGGTCGAGCCGACCAATCAGCTCCCCGACCAACACTATCCGCGTATCTCATGGGTATCGGGCAACGAGATTGGCGCCAGAGGATTCGAGACATCACCAGAAGTAGCAAAGACCTACGACCTCACCTACCTCAGTGAGAAGATCCCCGACCCCCCAGAGCCATTCGACCTTGGATTCGATCTGAAAGAGGCTCTACGCGACGGTGGCTGCGTTGCCGTCATCTGCAACACTGTCGGGCGCGCCCAGAAGATGTACCTCGCCCTGAAGGAGCACTTCGACGCGGATGAGATCGACCTGCTCCACGCCCGCTTCCTCTTCGGAGAGCGCGACGAGAGAGAAAAGCGTGCCCTGCAACGCTTCGGCAAGCCCGGGTCCAAAGTCACCA
>CAYNTE010000093.1:0-11388 GCA_964399615.1 uncultured Thermomicrobiales bacterium | reverse complement strand
GGGAGGGGCGAGAGCACTATCAGTCTGCCTCTACCGGAGTTTGGGGCGCTTTCGCTGTGTGTCAATCGCTGGAATGGAGCCGCACGCGTTGCCGATGATTGTGACCGAAGTGAAGTTGTCATGACGACGCGCGGCCAGGACACGCTGTCGGTCTGTGTGAATCGCTGGAACGGTGTGCTTCGGGTGAGTGACAGCTGTAACCAGAGTGAGAGACAGGACTGGCTATAGCGAGTCGATTACCGGTAATTAGGTAAGCAAAGGTCCGAAGCATGTGTCGCTTCGGACCTTTTGATTTGCTAGAGCGTGGCAGTTGTCTCGCTGCGGGTGCAGTGAGAAGTGGCGCGGATGACACTGGTCCACTTGTTGACGCAGATGGGGATAGTGTGGAGCGGTGAGACGCTGATGTAGCGCTCGCTGCGAGTGCAGCGGTCACTCAAGCGGGTGGCGCTGTTCCATGTGTTGACGCATAGGTTCAGGTATTCATCTGGGGCGATCAGGACGGGCGCCGAGCTGCGAGCACAGGGGGAGTCATAACTGAGTGCGCCATTCCACGTGTTGGCGCAGAGGATCTGGGGGCCGGTGAATGGAGACTCGATCGCGCCGATATCGCAGGTGGCGCCTTGAGGGCGTGGATTGCCGATCTGGTCGAGGTTCTCGCTAGGTTCAAGGCTGGGGCAGGCGGCGGTGTGCGAGCCATCGATGGCTGGACTGCCCTGAAGGAGCGGGTAGTAGGACTGCTCGACACCGTTGATGGTGGTTGTGGTGAGGGGACCGAGGCCGAGGTTGGCGACGTTTTGCCGGGAGCCAGTGCCCTGGAGGTTGCAGCTGGCGTCGCTGGAGAACGTGTAGCTGTCGGTCAAAGTTCCGCCCGTGTTAAACCGGCAGAGCCGACCACTGCCACTGAGGATAACCGCGTGAAGCGAGAGAATGCCGTTACCCTCGGCATAGAGGGTGGACCTGGCACCCTCAGGCTGAATGATGGTCGTATTGAGTACGAGAACAGTCTGGGTATCGACATTGATGAATATGCTTGAACCATCTAAACGAGCAGTGTTTCCTGACATCGTTGAGGCGCTGATGGTGACCGAGCCGGTCCATGTCTCAATCACGCCGCCGAGTTCATCGGCATGATTGTTGACGAAGCTGGAGCGCTCGATGATCAGATTCTTGTAATTCTGGATTGCGCCGCCGTCGAACAATGCCCAGTTGGAATCGAAGGTGCTCTGGCTGATAAAGAGGGTGCCCCGATTGTCGATGGCACCACCGGACTCCGTGGCCCGATTGGAGTAGAAGGTGGTGCCGATGACATCCACGGCTCCTGCTGCTTCGATCCGGATCGCACCAGAAGTGCCCGCTCCATCCTTCAGGGTAAGGTGCTGGAGCGTGAGTTTGCCGCCAGTGACCGTAAAGAATCGGGTTGTATCGTGGCCGTCGAGCGTGATGGGCGTGCCATTGTTGCTGCCGTCGATGATGATGTTGATATTCTCGTCGATCGTGATCTGGTCACCACTGCCGAAGTCGAAGGTCGCGGGATTGCACTCGAAGGTGATGGTGCCGCCCGGGCTCGCGTTGAGAATAGCGTCAGCAAGACCATCACGCGTGCACTCGTAGCCGCCTCGTCCGACGGTAATATCGGCAGCCGCGGTGGGCTGGGGAGCCAGACTCACGCCGATCCAGAGACTAGCAATCACTGCCATGGTAACGATCACCCGAAACCGTCGCATGGACACCACCCCTTCTCAGTTGTATTCCCGTTCAACGTCCGCAGAAATTGTACGTAGAAAACCCGGAATCGGGAAGCTTGTGAGGAGGGTAATTCGGATACTGGATGGACCTTATTGCCTGATCCCCCTTCTATTTAGGTAAGAGGGATCAGGCATCTAGAGGATTAGAGCCAGTGCGAGGTTTCGCTGCGCGTGCAGGTTGGGGCGATGCGGAGTGTCCCGCTCCACTTGTCGACGCAGGCGGGGGTGGTGCGGTCGCCGGTGATGACGACCTGGCGTTCACTGCGGGCGCAGGTCGCACTCGTCCGTGTAGCGTTGTTCCACGTGTTGACGCAGAGAGGCACGGGAGCGGCCTGGGCAATATTGATGCTGCTCTCGCTGCGGTTGCATGGGATGGTGTCTGACACGCGAAGTGTGCCGTTCCAGGTGTTGGCACAGAGGAGGGTGGTGGCGAAGGTAGATTCGATGGCGCCGATGTCGCAATAGTGGTGGTAGGGACGGGGATTGCCGAGCTGGTCAGGATCGGGGCCCTCGATGAGAGCGGTGTCGCAGCTCGTGGGGCCAGCATCGACGGCCGGGCTGCCATCGACCAGTGGGTAGTAGGCGTGCTCGACTCCCTCGATTATGGTGGTGGCGAGTACTCCGAGGCCGAGATTGGGGATGTTCTGCTGAGAGCCAACGCCGGTGAGGTTGCAGCTGGTGTCGTTGCTGAGACTGTATGAATCACTGAGGCTGCCACCATCGAACCGGCAATGCTCGCCGCTGCCACCAAGGATGACGCCTTCGAGGGTCAACTGCTGGCTGATGCTGAGAGCGGAAGCGGTTTGCGGGGCCTGGACAATGGTAGACCAGGCGATGGTTGCGTTCTGAATGTACTGGCTCACGTTAATCGCAGATGCGGTCGTCGCTGTGTTGTCCCACAGGGTTGAGGCGACCAGATTGAGCGAGCCCTGCCAAGCCGAGATGGCACCGCCGCGCAAGCTCGCACGGTTGTTGGCGGAGGTCGAGCGCTGCACGCTCAGGCTCCCTGTCGAGTCAATGGCTCCGCCGTCATTGCCAGCGTCATTCAGGGTGAAGTTGCTTTGGGAGATCGTGGCGCTGCCGTCGTTTCTGATCGCACCGCCGAGGAAGGGCGTGGAGTTGAAGATGAAGGTGGAGTTGGAGATAGTGGCGTTACCGCTGTTGTAGATCGCGCCGCCGTTATTTGCGGAGTTGAACGCAAAGGTGCTGTGGGAGATGACGACGGTGCCCTTGTTGTGGATGGCGCCGCCGAGGATCCAGCTCACGTTGAACGAGAATACGGAGCCGGTGATTTCTGCTGCTCCACTGGACTCGATCTGTATCGCCCCTGTGCTGTCATTACTATTGGCCAGGGTGATGTGCCGGAGGGTGAGTTTGCCGGCGGTAATGGCGAAGAGATAGGTCGTGCTGTTGCCGCTGAGCGTGATCCGGGTGTCGTTGCCGGCATTGCTGCCGTCGATAATGACATCCTGGTGTATTTCGATGTGATTGCTGAAGGTGATCGAGGCGGGGTCGCAGTCGAAGGTGACGGTGCCCCCTGGGCTAGCGTCTGCGATGGCCTGCTCAAGGCCCGCAGCGGTGCACGGTTGATCGATGCCGACCGTAACGGTGCTGGCGGCACGGGATGTCGCGGGCGTGAGACTGAGTCCGACGAACAATCCACTGAGCACCGCCAATAGGGCGAGCACTCGAAACCGTCGCACCACTTAGATCCTTCTCCTCTGACGAATATTCCAATTTCAGGGCAAGTGTTTTATTAGCTGACTGCGTGTAAGAGATTTGAGATGAAAAGGCGAACATTGGCGAGCATACGCTGGCGATTCGGAGGGGCGCACGTCGAGCGCGTCGGGGGTGATAGATGGAGGTGGGTAGTTTTGCCCAATTATGGGGCGAAGGCTCGTTGCGTGGTGCAACCAATGGTAAGGTTGTGCGTTCTACTTCTTGCGCGTTCCGAACGGCGTGGACGGACAGCGAACGGGTGACTGGCGGAGCCGGTTCGCTTGAGAAATTGAAGGGTTCGGCATGGATTTCTAAAGATTTGTGAAAATCTATGAGAAAATGCTTGACATTACTCTACAATGGGTGTAGACTGTGTCCAGTAGATGGAAACTCGTCAATGATGACGAGAGTTTGGGAAGGAACCAAACGATGATGGACCCCCTATTTGTCGCCGACGTGATGGTCAAGGAGCGACGAGCGGATCTGGCGCGAGACCGGCAGGATGAGCGCCGAGAGCGGACACGATGGACGCGGTTGATGGATCGTGTGGTTCGCTAAGACGGTTCGCTGAGGACGGTTATCAGAAGTACCGGGGAGCACAACCCGGATCGGACGCGCAGTAGAGCAGTTGATCCGCAACGGATGCGGACAGAACAAAACGGCACAACGATGGTGTCGAGGCCCAAGGAAGGGACTGAACAATGGATACGAACTATTACTCACTGGCGAAGATCGGTGAGATACGCACACAGTCGTTGCGTGAGGAAGCCCGTCGATGGCGACGTGGGCGCCAGGCGAAGCAACGGAGCTAAGCCGGGTGACCCGAGGCAGATTGGAGACGCCGATGCAGGACGTCATCTATACGATGGAATTGCTGAAGCCACGTTGTGCGATCCGCCAGCGTGGAGGCCAGCGCAAGCAGGCACTTAGGATCCGCCAGCGAGATACCTGCAACTAGACCGCTGGGTCGCAGCAGAACAATGGCCGTGGAGATAGGCGAGGATCTCCACGGCCTTTTTGTATGCTTTTTGCTTTGTCAATATGGTCAGGGTGTGTCATGGTACATCTGGACGTGAGGTGACCTGAGTTTGATGAGAGGCTGACCAATGGAAGATGATCGCTGGGCAACCTTACCGGTGCCGCTGGAGCTCTATCAGGAGCGCCGGCAGCAGTGCCGGGTGGCTGCAAGCGTGCGGGGATTCGACGGGCTGATCGTCTTCTCTCGCGACCCTGGTCGGGCAGGACACGGCGTCTATCTGGCAAACCACCGGCCGATCGCGGGTTCGCACCCCTCAATGTTTGATCAGCGAGGTCGCGGGCACTGCGCAATTGTGATTCCGGTGGATCAGCCCGAGACGCTGCTCGTGACATCACCCTATTACGAACCTGATGTGACGGTGGAGCAGGTCGAGATCGACCCGAATATCACGCGTGGGCTGGCCCGGGTGATCGGCGGCTATGGCCTGGCCGCAGGCAAGCGTTGGGGCGTGGTCGGCGAGGAATTCCTCTCGGTGCTGCTCTATCGCGATTTGCTGGCGGCATTGCCGGGCTGCTCGTTCTTCTTCGCCGACGATGTGCTTTGGTCGATGCGCTCGATCAAGAGTGCCGAAGAGCAAGCGATTTTGCGTGAGGCGGCGGTGATTGCCGACCGTGGCGCAGCGGCAGCGATGGAGGCGTTCCAGGTAGGCCGGACGGAGCAGGCCGTGGTCGATGATATTGACCAGGCACTGCGTGAGGCGGGGGCGACGTCGACATCGCTGACGTGCCAGAGTGGCGTCTATCGCTCGGGCGAGCCGCTGATCCGGCCATTTGCCAGCGAGCGGGTGATCGAGGCTGGCGATCTGGCGCAGATGGAGATTCGGGGGACCTACCGCGGCTACCACTTCGATATCTGCCGCTCGGCGATTGCGGGGTCTGCGACAGCCGAGCAGCGCCGGTTGTTCGAGATCGTCGAGGAGATGCTGGGCGGCATCATCGCGAAGGCTGCCCCTGGCGTGCGGGCCGAAGAGCTGCAGGGAGTCTGCGATGAGATTGCGCACCGCGAGGACCTCGACGGCTATCAATCGATGCTCTTCGGCGGGCCGAGCACCTACTGCGGGCACGGCCTGGGTGTCGACAGCGACGAGCCGCCGGTACTCTTCACGGGCGACAAGACGATTCTGCGACCGGGCATGTTCCTGACGCCAGAGCCAGGCATCTACCGCCACCCACTGGGTGGATTGCGGCTGGAGGACAACATTTTGATTACCGACGATGGCTGTGAGAATTTGAACAGCAGCCAGCGATGGTGGGAGAGTGCGTTGATATGATGAGGGATACGAGTATGAGACGAACAGCGTTTGAGTGTGCCGGTGGGTTGAGAGAAAGGTGTCTTCATGGCGGCTGAATCGACGCTGCGGCGAGGGCTATCGGACCGTGCGCGACGGTTGCTGGGGCAGATCCCGGCGGAGCGCACATCGGATGGTCGGGACGGACGCCACCTGGTGACCGAGCCCCTGCCTGCCACGGTGCGCCGGGCAGTGGATGAGGCCCTGGCAAATGGCGAGACGCATTATGCCGATCCTGAGGGTATCCAGCCACTGCGTGAGGCGATGGCGACGTACCTGGAAGATGCCGGCTATGGCGTTCGGCCCGAGCAGGTGTTTGTCACGAACGGCAGCCGTGAGGCGATCTTTGTGGGTCTGGAGTCAAGCACTGCGGCGGATGCACGGGTAGCGCTGGTGGAGCCAGTCGAGCCGGGGCTTGCGGAGCTGCTTGAATTTTCCGGGCGCGAGGTTGTGCGGCTGGTTGGCCGGCCGGAAGCGGGCTTTGCGCCGGACGTCGAAGATCTGGAGTCATCCGGTGCGGCGGCGCTCGTGCTGAGCGTTCCTTCGGCTGTGGCTGGGGTGACGCCAGAGGCTTCGCTGACGACTGAGCTGATCGAGCGGGCCAAGGCGCTGGGAATGCTGGTGATGCTGGATGTGAGCCATCTGGGTTGTCACTACGTGTTGCCACCAGCGACGGCCCGGCTGCGGCTGGACGGCGGCGGTGTATTGCTGGCTGGTTCGCTTTCGATCTCCCATGCTCTGGCTGGCTGGCGCATCGGGTTTCTGGCGGCTCCGGTGGAGCTGACGCCAGCGATCATTCGCCTGACGGTCTCGACGGCGATTTCGTCCCCGACAGTGGCGCAATATGCGGCGCTGGAGGCGTTGACGGGTCCGCAAGACTGGATCTCGATGCGGCGTCGCCGGTTGCACTCTCGTCGGGATGGCGTGCTCGTGCGTCTAGGCGAGGTGGGCCTGACTGCCATCAAGCCTGATAGCTTCCCGGGCATGCTGGTGGATGTGCGCGATCTCGGTGGAGGCGATGCCGTGGTCGAGCGGCTGGCCTCGAAGATTCTGCTTGACTCGGGTGCACGATATGGTGCATCGACTGCGGATTATGTGCGGCTCAATCTGCTTGCGCCGATCGAGGCGGTGAACACAGCCCTGTCAGAGCTGGCTGAGCTTGCGGAGGATAGTGATGAATAAGACTTCGGCGATCCCAGAAGATCTGGGCATCTTTGACTTGCATGCGCTGGCGGAGGAAACGCCGGACGTGATTAGTCTCGGGCTCGGCGACCCCGATCTGCCGACACCAGAACATATCGTCGAGGCTGCCTCGCAGGCAATGCGGGAGCGTCGCTGGGGAATGGCGCCGGCGCGGGGCCTGCCAGAGCTACGCCAGGCTGTGGCTGAGAAGCTGGCGCGAGACAATCAGGTTGAGGTTGATCCCGAGCGTGAGGTGCTGGTGACCGGGGGCACGCAGGAGGCGCTGTTCTTGCTGATCCAGTCACTGCTCAACCCGGGAGATGAGATCCTGGTGCCGGATCCTCGCTACACGAGCTATGACGCGGCGATCGAGATTGCTGGCGGCAAGATGGTGATGGCCGAGACGCGCCCTGAGGATGATTTTGTGCTGCAGCCCGAGGCGGTGGAGGCGAGCATCACGTCCAAGACGAAGGCGCTGCTGATTATCAGCCCGAGCAATCCGACAGCGGCGGTGATCCCACCAGACAAGATGCGACAGATTGCAGAGATAGCCGTACGCCACAATCTTATCGTCATTAGTGACGAGATTTACGAACGCTTTATATATGGAAGAAACGAACACGTAAGTCTGGCATCGCTGCCGGGTATGCGGGAGCGAACGGTGACGTTGAACGGGCTCTCGAAGACGTATGCGATGACGGGCTGGCGCGTTGGTTACATGGCTGCCGATGCAGCGCTGATCGATGCGGTGGCAGCGCACAAGGAGCGCTTGAACCGGGCAACCTGCACGATCTCGCAGTGGGCTGGCGTGGCCGCGCTGACCGGTCCGCAGGAGTGTGTGGCGGAGATGCGCGCGACCTACGACCGCAGGCGACGAGTGCTGGGCGATGCGCTGGAGGAGATGGGGCTGCGGGTAGCTTCGGCGTCCGGCGCGCTCTATGTCTGGGTAGATGTCTCCTCGACTGGTCTCAAAGCCATGGATCTCTCCTATCTGTGGTTGAAGGAGGGCGGGGTTATGGCCTTCCCTGGCACGGGCTTTGGCGACAAGTGGAGCGACTACATGCGCATCACGATGTTGCAGCCGGAGGGGGTGTTGCACCAGGCCGTCGAGCGAATGGACCAGGTGCTGCGGAATTACGGGAGTGTCGCGACGGGCTGACTATAGCTCGGGGCGCAGGAGCAATCCTGGGATGGTGTCGATGAGCCACTGCTCGTACTGGTCACCATCCCAGCCACATTCAATGGTGAGCCAGCAATAGGATTCGAAGCTGGTGAGGGTTGCCAGAATATCGGCAGCCTGACGGTGATCGAGACCTTCTCGCAATAATCCACGCGTATCCCAGCTGGTGGTGAGGCGTCGCTGGGAAGCCAGATGGCGCTGATTGCCCTCGTGGTAGGCAGCGGCCATGTCGGGCTCGATGGCGCCAGCACCTTGCAGGGTGTTGATGACATCGAAACCATCCTCGAAGAGCTGCCGTCCAAAGGTGACCTGGAGACGGATCTGCTCACGCGGGTCTTCGGCCTGCTCGATCTCGGGTGTGATCTGACCGAGGTGAGCCTCCTCTTCAATCTCATCAAGGAGTGCACTGAGAATCTGGCGTTTCGAGCCGACGCTGGCATAGATGGTTTGGAGGGCGACTCCAGCCTGATCGGCGATCATCTGCACGGTGGTTGCGCCATACCCCTGTTCGGAGAAGAGCTTGCGGGCAGCGCCGACGATGCGATGGCGGGTTTCCCGGGCGCGTCGCTCCCGGATCGGCGAGCGATAGTTGCGGTTACGGTTGGCATTATTCATTTATATAGAATACCATGCTAGTCAATAGAGTATCATTCTTCCAAAGCCGGGCGCGTATCTGAGGATTGACATCTATAGACGATGAGCGCTTGGCGATGGAATCATGCGGAGAAAGGAGGGGCCAAGCGTGTCGCGTCGGTCGACGACACGGCGGCCGGGTCTGCGAGTGTCAGGGATCTGTTCTAGCTTACTGACAATAAGCTTGTGCGAAGAAAACCAGCCAATATCATGGATGACTGACGCTGGCGGCATTTTTGCTCTGGGTAAGAATGATGATCACCGTGTCGTTGACAATAGCAATCGTAAGTCTTAGTGTTACAGCGTTGTATTACCCAATACTGGGGGTGTGCCTAAGGCCCTAGACCGACCGCCCGGCCCACCCGTCGCGCCGCGAGGCGATTGTGGAGAGAGGGGACGCGATGAAACGCGTTCTGCGAGTGGCAATGGCCCTTGCATTATTTATCATGACGGCGGGAGCAGTAGCTGCCCAGCCGTCGACGGAGCCTGCGGACCCGCAGGATGGCTGTACGTTTTATGAGGAAACGAGCCATAATCTTTGCGCTGACTTCGAAGCGTTTTGGAACGCTAATGGCGGACTCCCGGTCTTCGGATATCCGATCACCGAGGCTGCGCCAGAGCTGAACTGGGATCTTCAGCAAGAATTCCTGACGCAATACTTCGAGCGTGAGCGCATGGAGCTTCACCCAGAGAATGCCGGGACACCCTATGAGGTGTTGCTTGGCCGCCTCGGTAACGAGGTCTTGCTGGCGATGGGTGAGGATTGGCTGACGTTCCCGAAGGCTGATCCAAGTGCTGCCAACTACATGGAAGCCACTGGACACGCTATTGCTCCGGAGTTCATCGAGTACTGGTCGAGCCACGGGCTGGACCTCGGCGACGAGGGTATCTCGTTCCGTGAATCGCTAGCACTCTTCGGTTATCCGATCTCTGAGCCCCAAATGGAGACGAATAGCAGCGGTGACACCGTGCTGACGCAGTGGTTCGAGCGCGCGCGCTTCGAACTCCACCCGGATAACCCGGAAGGTCAGCAGGTTCTGCTCGGCTTGCTCGGCAATGAGGTGTTGGCTGCGGCGCAGCCAGGACCACCAGAGATCCCATCTGCTGGTGAAGTGCTTGCTCAGGGACTAGCCCAGCCACGCGGCCTGGAAGTCGCTGACGACGGATCGATTTACGTTGCGGAATCTGGCACGACGGGCGACACGTGCATTACGGTGCCAGGTGAAGAAGGCGGAGAGGCGACACAGGTTTGCGCAGGCACGACTGGCGCGGTCGCCAAGATTGCCAACGGTGAGCTTTCGCAGGTAGTGACAGGCCTGCCTTCGGTTGGCACGGAAGAAGAGCCAGCTGGACCGCAGGATGTGACGGTCGATGCTGAGGGTAATCTGCATGTGGTGGTTGGCCTGGGAGCTGACCCGGCAAATCGCGCTCAGTTCGCGGATGTCTCGGACCTCTTCGGACATCTGCTGACGATCACCGATGGCGAAGTCGCTTCGTCGGTGGATATCTCGGCCTATGAGACCGAGGCGAACCCGGCTGGCGGACCGATCGACTCGAACCCATTCTCCGTAGTGATGAATGCCGACGGCAGCTATGTCGTCTCTGACGCGGGCATGAATGCGCTCTTGAACGTGGCGGTCGATGGCTCGATCACGACTCTGGCGACGTTCGACTCGCAGATGGTTGACGCCCCACCGTTCCTCGGTCTGCCGGAAGGTCAGCAGATCCCGATGGAAGCGGTTCCGACGGGCGTTGTGCTCGGCCCCGATGGCAACTACTACGTTGGTGAGCTGACGGGCTTCCCGTTCGTGCCGGGTGCTGCACGTGTCTGGCAAGTGACGCCTGAGGGCGAGGCGACCGTCTACGCCGAGGGCTTCACGAACGTGCTTGATGTTGCGTTTGATGCCGATGGCGACCTGTATGTGCTCGAGATGACGCAGGGTGGCCTGTTGAACGCGAATCCGGAAGACATCTCGACGGCTGTTGGCGCGATCGTCAAGGTTGCACCTGACGGCACGCAGGAGATGGTCGTTTCGGACGGCATCTACATGGCGACCGGCATGGATATCGGACCTGATGGTTCGATCTATGTGGCCGACCTGAGTGTTGTGCCGGGTCTGGCCCGTGTCCAGAAGATCGAGGGTGTTGCTCACCCTGCGCCTCCTGGCCCTGAGGTCGTGGCTGATGGTCTGAACAATCCGCGCGGTATCGCGGTGACAGATGACGGCACGCTCTATGTGGCTGAAGCTGGCGTGACGGGTGATGACTGTGAAGTCATGGAGTACCGAGTCGGCGAAGATGCGAGCGAGGTCTGCATCGGCCCAACATCAGCGGTGACAATGGTCGCCGATGGTGTGCAGTCGCAGGTGGTGACAGGTCTGCCTTCGGTAGGCACGGCCGATGAGCCAGCTGGCGCGCACGACGTCGTCGTGGGTGATGACGGATCGCTCTATCTCGCCGTTGGTCTTGGTAGCAATACGATCAATCGCTTCCGGCTGGGTGATGCTGGCAATCTGCTTGGTCACCTGGTGGCCGCTTCTGATGGTTCGGTCTCTGCAGTCGCGGATGTCGCGATGTATGAGACTGACAACAACCCGGCTGG
>CAYNTE010000092.1:0-11684 GCA_964399615.1 uncultured Thermomicrobiales bacterium | reverse complement strand
CGCGCAGCCTGTCCTGAGCGCAGTCGAAGGGCTCAGGATGACAACGGGTGTGGTCACCTGACCACGAACGATGGCAGGCAGTGTCAGACTCCGAACCGACCCCGATTCCCGGACACCTATCCCCGACATTCCCGATCCCCTACAACCACACTTCCCGCTCACTCCGGCTGCATCGATCACTCACCCGCAGCGCACCATTCCACCGATTCTCACACAGCCTTATCGACAGGTCCCCAACAACCTCAATCGACCGCTCACTCCGGCTGCACAGCTCCCCAGCTCGCACTGCACCATTCCAGGGATTCACACACAGCACCGGCCACGGATAGACCGGCCCCTCCAGCAACGTCTCACTCCGCGCACAGTCAGCCGAACTCGGGAGACGCACCGCGCCAGTCCATTGATTCACACACAGCTCGTAGTCATACGGACGCTCAATCGCCCCGACATCACAGGCATCGCCAAGTGGTCGCTGCACACCCAGCTGATCGACGTCCCCATACAGTGTATCTGTCAGATAACATTTACTGTCCACTCCGGAATCCACCAGCACGCTCGACTCCAGCAACGGGTAGAAATATTGCATTACCCCGTCGACCATCATCGACGTCAGCGGCCCAAGTCCAAGCTCAGGAGTCGTCGGAACAAAGCAGCCGTCACTATTGGAATAGACAGCGTACAAGCCCACGCTATACGGCTCAATCCACGAGCAATGCGTTCCATACCCTCCGAGCACCACGTCGAACATCACCAAAGTCCCGGTGTGGATGGCTGGGACGTCTTCCCCGTACGGTTGCACCACCGTTGACTGCAACAACTCGACCGTACTTTCGAGATTCCGTACAGAGATCGTCGAACCCCTGAAAAACGCTGTATTCTCGGCAAACGTCGAAGCATAGACTTCCGTTACTCCCCCAACGAGGTAGATCGCTCCACCTTCGAGGTCAGAGTAATTTTGATAGAAGCTGGATCTGATGATGACGGCTGGCCCGCTAGCCACATAGAGCGCTCCACCCCACTCCCCTGCCGTGTTCCCGCTAAACAAACTCTGCTCGACGAAGAGGTCGCCCTCACTGGTGATTGCCCCACCCTGTTTAGAATAATTGTCGATGAACGTGCACGACCGGACGGTGAGGCTGCCGTCAAGGTTGAGCACGGCTCCTCCAGGGATGGTCTCAAAGCCGTTTTGGAACGTCAGATGCGCAAGAATGAGCGTGACATTCCCAACGCCACGGAGCATACTATTCGCCCCACCGCCATCCAGCACGATCTGATTCCCGCCATTACTGCCGTCAATCTCTACGGCAATAACAGGTCCACCATCACTCCCAAGCTCAATCGCTGGCGTCATTTCGATGACCGGGTCGGCGCAATCAAAGGTCACCAATCCTGGGTTGTTCACATCAGATGTCGCCACTGCATCTATTGCCGCGGCCAGCCCATCCCTGGTACAGGCAAAGTCATCCCCGACCACCACCGACCCCGCCGCTGCGACCGCTTCAGATCCCCCGGCAACAGCCACAACAAACCCAGCCAGCACCACCAGCACGCCAATCACCCGGCCAAACCGCATGACAACCCACCACCCCTCACAACATCAGATCAAAGAGAAACTTTCTAAAATACTACCTGCTTATTCCTTTTTCGCCAGCCCTGCTTTTTAGCTTGTCTGCTACACCCCCATGGCATCCTGAGGTCGGCGAATAAACTTTCAGGAGATCGTGAAATAATGCCAGCACTGGTCTCGATTGCCAGTCCTGATGAAAGATCCGTCGACAGAGCCTGCCGCGAGCGTAGGCCAAGGGCTGTGGATGACATATGGCGTGGTCGTCTGAATGGGGATGATGGCAGTCGATAGCAGTTCTCCGGAGAGATCCCTCGGCAAGCTTCGGGATGACCATCTGGTGTTGCGCTCCGATACCGGACATGACAGCCCTCCCCGGCTCCCGACTCCCCAAACACGCGCTACACTATGTCGACCCGAAAGACACAATCACCGGAAAGGGATGATCCGAAATGCAAAGCCCCGACATCCAGATCGTCGAGACCGATAAGGCCGCCAAGCCCATCGGACCCTACTCCCAGGCTATCCGCGCCAACGGCTGCATTTACGTTGCAGGTGAAAAAGGTATCGACGCCGCGACGAACAAGATGGTCGATGGCGGTATCGTCCCCGAAACGCGCCAGACCCTGGAGAACATCAGCAACATCCTCCAGGCTGCCGGTTCATCCATCGACCGCGTCATCGCCACCACCGTCTACATGACCAATCTCGATCACTTCGATGCCATGAACGCCGTCTACGCCGAGTACTTCACCGCCAACCCACCCGGACGCACCACCGTCGGCGTCGCAGCCCTCCCCGCCGGCGCCCAGGTCGAAATCACCGTCGTCGCGCTGGCCTAGTCACCGCCCTGTCCTGCCTCGTTCCTCGGGCCTCTGTATGGGAGAAGGAGCGAGGTGGCGACGGTTGGCCCGCAGGCTCGCCGACCCCGCTCCCCGGCATCTCTGGCTCCCCCGTCCGCAGCTCCTCAATCGATCCACGCGGGAACCAGACGATGATGATCGCCCCAGCCAAAATCGCGAAAATGGCCATCGCCAGATACACCGAGTGCAACGAAGCATTCAATGCATCCACCAGCCGGTCCAGCATCTCGGGCGATAGACCCGCCCGCAACTCGCCATCCAGCAGTGCATTTGCATCACGCAGGTCGTCCGGGAGGTCGCTCAAACGCGAATTCATCCCTGCCGTCAGCAACGAGCCGAGTGCTGCCACACCGACCGCGCCACCAATCGTGCGCGAGAACGTCACCAGTGACGTCACGATCCCGCGCTGCTCCCAGCTCACGGCATTCTGGGCCGCAATCAGCATCGCCGTCGTCGATAGCCCCATCCCGATTCCCGCAAGCGAAGCCGCCACCATGCCACTTGCCGCCGACTGCCCCGGCGTGAGCAGCTGCAGCAGCAGCGTTCCAGAGATTGCCGAGAGCACTCCCGCCACCACCGATACCCTGTAGCCCGCCCGCACTATCACCCAGCCGGCCAGCGGCGAGGCAATGGACCACGACACCGAAAATGGCAGCACGATCAGTCCGGCATCCACCGCAGACCCACCAAGCACGCCCTGCGCGTAGAGCGGTAGATAGGCCGTCAAACCGAACATCATCCCGCCGATCAGGACGTTCGAGCTGTTCACGACCGAGATCACACGCCGCTTAAACAAATGCAACGGCACAATCGGGCTAGGGAACCGCAGCTCCTGCCAGACAAACGTCCCCAGTAGCACCAGCCCGCCGATCAATGCCCCGAGCACCAGCACGTCCGCCAGCCCGTAGCCATCACCGATTCGCAGCAAGGCGAACAACAGCGACGTGATCGCCGCCGTCAACAGACCCGCACCAGCCACATCAATCCGCGCCGATCCGCGCTCGATCGACTCGTGCAGACTCCGGTGAAAGAGCACGATCGCCAGCACACCGAACGGCAAATTGATGTAGAAGACCCAGCGCCAGCTGAGATAATCGACGATAAACCCACCCAGCGTTGGTCCCAGCAACGCCGATCCACCCCAGACCGCACTGAAGAGCCCGGTCATCTTGGCTCGTTCCTCCGCAGTGAACAGGTCCCCCAGTACCGTCAGCGTCACCGGTAGAATCCCACCGGCGCCGATACCCTGCACTGCCCGAAATATGATGAGCTCCCACATGCCCTGCGAGAGACCGCTCAACATCGACCCCAGCAGAAACACGACAGCCGAGATCAGAAAGATTGGCTTGCGTCCGTAGATATCACTCAAGCGGCCAAACAGCGGCATGGTCGTGGTCTGCGTCAGGAGATAGACCGAGAACACCCAGGAGAAGATATCGATCCCTCCCAGTTGCCCGATAATCGTCGGCATTGCCGTCCCGACGATACTCGAGTCCAGCGCTGCCAGGAACGTTGCCGACATTGCCGCAACGACCACCATCCGCCGGTTTGTCACACCACCCGATGCCCCAAAAATCCTCACATGCCACCATCATCCAGCTTCGATTCCTGCTACTGCGCCTCACAATATAGTCCCCCGCCCCACACCTGTCATCTCCCCCGGCACACCACTACCCCCAACATCCGGAATCAGCCAGCAGCACCTCCCCCACACACCCGCAACCCAATGAATACTCCTGCCAAGTGGCTCGCAGATCATTACGCCTCTCCCCACACGCCCTTGATCCAATTGACACTCGTACCAAATGGCTCGCAGTTCATCACCTCTCCACCGGCCCCTAATCCAACCGATACTCGTGCCATGTGGCTCGCAGTTCACTGCATCTCCGCGGGTCCGCAATCCTACTGATACTCGTGCCATGTGGCTCGGAGTCCATCGCGTCTCCACGCGCCCAGAATCACAACCGGCGCTCCCCTCCCCGAAACGGGACGGGGACGATTCGACTCTCCCTCACGCGCCCCATACCACAACCCCTCAGCACCACGGCCAACCCAACACATAGGCGGCAGGCACTCCACGACCGGCGTGGGATCACGCTGTAAATTGAGAAGTGGTCCTGTGCGGGGATATGTAGCCCATAGTTTCGGAAAGGTGGTCGCCGTCCGCCACGACTCACACCGGGCAAACTGCATCACAACAAAAAACCCCGGCACAGCTGGGTCACCGTGCCGAGGTTTCATTCTCGTGCTTCGTAAGCACATGGTATAGGAATACCGTTTTGACGTCGGATCCCTTGAGATCCGTCCGTTATCTTTGGTGACTACCATCCCTGTCTGATGGCAGCCAGGCTGGATTGTGTGCTTGTCTGGCCCAATCGTCTGGGTGTGCCTGTGTGAGCGGCAGTCTCCGGCTCACACATCGACGATCGGCCGCTACCTGTCTTCAAGGAGTGGGTAATGGCACCACAGTCGCTCGCCACTACCGGTCGTGCCGCTGAAGCGTCTCACAGGATGCCTCCTCTCTCCCTCATAAAATCTGATCGATTGGTCACAGCTTACGGCATCATTGCGTGAAATGCAACGTCCGTACATCGCGCCTCCAGCCGCCCTACTCCTCAAGCAAGCCAGCGTCCCGCATCTCCTCAACCGTCTCGGCAAATGCCGTTACCGTCTGATCGATCTCCTGCTCACCGTGAGCGATGGACGTGATGCCGCGACCGCCGAACAGGTGCACGCCGCGCAAGAGCATTCCCAGATTCAGCTCACGGGCTACGATCGTGCTCATCGCGTCGCGCCCATCAGGAGCACCCGGGATTGGCCCGACGAGATCCTCAGCGGGCGGCAGATCGTCACCACCGAGCGAGATGCGGAACATGGACGACGCTCCGTGCGCACAGCCTGGCACGCCAAGATCTCGCAGTGCACTGTTCATGCCGATGCGAATCTGTGCCGCGGCGGCGTCAGCCTGCTGCTGGATTGCCGGGTCACGAACGATCTCCAGACAAGCGATTCCGGCCGCGGCCGAGAGTGGGTTCGCATTGTAGGTGCCGGGATGCGCCACCTTAGCCCTACCCGACCGGGCACCGGCATCGAACGAGAGTCCGTTGACGATATCTGCTCGACCAGCCACCGCCCCGCCAGGCAAACCACCAGCCAGAATCTTGGCCAGCGATGTCAAGTCCGGCGTCACGCCGTAGAGCTCTTGCACGCCGCCCGGCGCCCAGCGGAATCCACTGACGACCTCATCGAAGATCAGTACAGTATTATGTCTCGTTGCCAGCTCGCGAAGTCCCTGCAAAAACGCGCCGGGATCTGGCAGCGTATAGAACGTCGGATTGCTCGTCTCAACGATCAACACCGCAGCCGTCTCGTCGGCGAGCGCATCTTCGACGGCGTCCAGATCGCCACACGGCAGGACCGTGGCCATCGATTGGAGTGAGATCGGCAGTCCCGGGCTGCCCGCACCGCCGAAGGTTGTATCTGACCAGCCGTGAAAGTGCGTAGCGAACTGCACAATCCTGGTCCGGCCTGTGTAGTTGCGCGCCAGCCGGATCGCCATCATGACGGCTTCGGTGCCAGATGACATAAAACGCGTGACCTCGGCAGATGGCACGATCTCTTCGATCAGCTCAGCCCAGCGCAGCTCCAACGGGTGATTTGCGCCCAAGTGTGTGCCCTTGGCCAGTTGCTCCTGAACGGCGGCAAGCACGTCGGGATGGTTGTGGCCGAGGATCAGCGAGCCGTGACCGGTCACGAAATCGATGTATCTGTTGTCGTCGACGTCCCACTTGTAAGCACCCTCGGCATGCGTCACAACGATGTTAAATGGTTCGGTATAGCGGGAGTCGTGGGTCACGCCGCTTGGGATACGGTCGATGGCGCGCTGGAAGTGGTCGAACGAACCCGGGCGTGTGGCGATGAAGGTCTCATCATAGATCTGCCCGGCTTGTTCCTGTGCGGCTTCTTGCTGGGCATCACGTCGAAGAATCATGGTGGCTCCAATCGTGCGTCAATCAGTGATGCCCGCAGGCTAGCATTAGCGCGGGTGGATCACAACCACGAAGAGACCCGTGCCGGGTGCCAGCACGGGTCAAATTGGCGAGATGTGTTGATTACGGTGCGACGTCGTAGCCAGCTTCGTCGAGGCCAGCGATAATCTGTTGATCAGTCACGGCGGCCGCGGCCTGCACGGTTACGGTCTTGTGATCGAGGTCGACGGTGATGGCTTCGACACCATCGATTTTGGAAAGCTCGCGCTGGACCGCAGCCACACAATGCTCGCAGCTGACATCCGGCACGTTGTAGGTCTTTTCGGTCATTACTCACGCTCCTTCACAGCATCGGGTTTATTATACCCCCTCGGGGTATTTGGCACCAAAACAGTCCACCGCGGTGGACTGTTGCCGTACTATACGACGGTGGACGGTTGGATTGATACCGGCAGGGTGCAGCAGTTGGGAACGACACTGAACTTCGGGACAGTGACAATCGAGATCTTCGTCGAGCAGCCGATCAAGCATCTGGAGGCTGGCGTGATCGTGCCAGCGAATTTGCAGGGCGTCATGGCCGCCGGACTGGCGCGCGATATCCGTATAGCCGCCGGAGCACAGATCGAGCGCGATCTTCGAGCGCAGCTACCATTGATCCCGGGCGAGGCGTATCTGACCGGACCAGCGGCCTTGCAGGAGCGCGGCGTTGAGGTAGTGGCACATGCAGTCGTCGTGCGGGATCCAGGATCGACTGCTCGGGGGCACGATCTTGAAGACGCACTGATCTCAGCCATGCAACGGCTGGAGGTCGCGAACGTACGCGCCATTCTGATCCCGTTCCTGACAACCCGGCTGGCCGGGCACACGACCGAGGTGAATGCACACCTGCTCGCCAAGCTGGTGGTCCAGCACCTGCGGCGCGCTTCACGAATCAAACGCGTCACGCTGGCGGGCATCCACAGCGGCTTTGCAGCTGCGCTGGCTGGCAGCTTGCGAGAGCTTGGGGCAACACGAGGCGAGTGAAAACGTTTCACGTGGAACAATTCGCCCATCAAGAAGGAGGCAAGCATGTCGAATCATGAGCCGCCACTGCTTCGCGGTGCGTTTGCCGCTGCGGCCATCTTCGCGCTTGTAATCGTTGCCGGATTGACCGTCTATCTCTATCTCGCGTAGCACCACAAATCAGAGATGTGGGGCGTAGGCATCGGCCCCGGCGGCGGAATCAGCGATGATCTTGCCGTCGGAGAGCTCGATGACGCGGTCGGCCACATCGAGCAGCGCAGGGTCGTGAGTGGCGACGATGGCGGTCAGACCTTCAGAGCGCACCAACGCCTGAATCATATTCATGATCGTGCGACCCGTCTGAGAATCGAGCTGTCCGGTCGGCTCGTCGGCCAGGAGGAGCTGCGGGCCGTTGGCGAGGGCACGGGCGATCGCAACACGCTGCTGCTCACCACCGGAAAGCTCGTGCGGGCGATGCTCGGCGCGCTCGGCCAGTCCGACGAGTTCAAGAAGCACCTTGACCCGTTGCTCACGCTCGGCGACGCGGGCACGGAGCAGGCGAAGCGGCACCTCGACATTCTCGGCGGCGGTCAAAATCGGGATCAAGCCGAATGCCTGAAAGATGAAGCCGATACGCTCGCGGCGGAGCTCGACGAGATGTGGCTCGTCCATCAGCGAGACATCGTCGCCCTCGATTCGGACACTGCCGGACGTGGGTCGGTCGAGCCCGCCGATCATATTGAGCAGCGTGGTCTTGCCGCTGCCGGAGCGTCCTCGAACGGCCAGCAACTGTCCGCGACCGACCTCAAGATGGATGTCCTTGAGTGCGTCGACTTCCTGGGGTCCAGTCGAATAGGTCTTGGTAACGCCGTCGACGATGACGACTGGTTCGCCTATGACGCCCGATGAGCGGCGCCGGGTCCAGGTTCGCTCTCGTGCTGAATCGTCTTCAGAGACGAACGGGCTTGGCGAACGGTTCATGCTTGGTGGTCGCCAGCGATGGTCATCCTGACTCACGAGTCAGATCCTTCCTGCTCGTTATTCTCCTGGTTGCGATCTGACCAGCGGTTCTCGTCTCCATCGGGCCAGACATTGATGTGATCGGGGTCGAGAGTGAGGCGGACTCGGCGCTCAAGTTCCAGCGTCTCTACATAATGCGTGGGGAGTTGCAGACGCCCGACCCGATCGAGGATGACAAATTCCTCGGCAACGACGGTCTCTTCACCCTCCTCGCCGATGGTCGCGCGGCGCAGCGTCTCGGTACTGGTGCGACCGTCGCGAATGGCGATGGTGCGATTGACCTGGTCGGCAACCAGTGCGTCGTGAGTGACGACGATAACGGTGACGCCCTGCTCCTCGCTCACTTTACGTAACACGTTGAAGATCTCAGTCGACGTGGCGGTATCCAGCTCGCCGGTCGGCTCATCGGCAAAGAGGACGCTAGGCTCGTTAGCGAGGGCCACAGCAATAGATACGCGCTGCTGCTCACCACCCGAGAGTTCGGAAGGGCGGTGGCCGGTGCGGTCGCCAAGGCCGACGATCTCGAGCAGCTCCCTGGCGCGCTCGCGGCGGAGCGAGCCAGGGACGCCTTCGAGGATCATCGGGAGCTCGACGTTCTCGGCAGCGGTGAGATAGGGAAGCAAGTTGCGGGCCGTCTGCTGCCAGATGAAGCCGATGACCTGACGGCGGTAGACGGTGCGATCGCTACTTGACATATTCAACAGGTCATACCCCGCGACGGAGACCCGTCCAGCAGAGGGGATCTCCAGACCGCCGAGGATATTGAGCAGAGTGGATTTGCCGCTACCGGACGCGCCGACGATGGCGATGAACTCGCCCTTATCGACCAGCAGGTCGAGCCCCTGCAGGGCAACAACTTCAAGATCGGCAACCTTGAAGATCTTGACGAGGTTGTCGCAAACGATCTGGGCTTGATGACCGTAGGCGGGCCGGGCCATCTCCGTGCTGGAGCGCATCCGTTGAAAATCGAGCGACTCGCTCATCCTTCATCTCCTAAGCGCAAGATCTGTCCCAAATTTACCCGGCGGTTCAGCAAGCTGTACGCAGCCATAGCCGCCAAGGTCACGACGAGCAGTCCAACCAGCAAGAGGGTAATCGTGCCCCAATTAACCATGATCTGGGCCGGCAATCCCTCGCCGGCGTAGATCGCGAGATCGAGCCCCGGCTCCACCAGGCGGACCAGTGCGATACCGATCGCAGCACCGGTGACGATGGCCAGCAGAACCACCGGGATATGCTCGAGAACGGTGATCAGCGCGGCCTGCCTCGATGATAACCCGAGGGTTCGCAAGTATCCCAAATCGCGACGGCGCTCGGTGGCAGTGAGCGCGAGCGCGGTGAAGACGGCAAGTGCCGCAAAGATCGCCGCAAGGACGACCGTGAGTGCGAAGCCAGCCCGCACCCCGTTGATGAGTGGCGAGTCGGCCAGGTCGCTATAGAGCTGATCGCGCGAGGTCATGCGAGCTGCCAAGGTCTGGGAGACTAACGTCTCACGTAGTGCTGGTCCGGCGCCATCCGCGGCGCGAACGAAGCGTTCGGTGGCTGGCCAGGCCTTCTGGGGAACGGCGGTGCGGAGACTGGAGAGCGGCATGATGACGAAGGCGCTGGCGACGTCAATTGTTGGGAAACGTCCCCAGACATCGCGAACAACGAACCAGTAATCATCACCAGAGATTCGAAGCGTGAAGGTGTCACCGGCCTCCTGGGTGCTTGCAACCCACTTGGTTGAGACGACGACCGGGATGGGATTGTCTTCGGTACCAATGCCAGCGGGATTCTGCTGGATCTGCATAGCGTTCGGGAAATTTCTGTCGATCGGTGTGCCGGCGATGACGGCTGCATAGGCTGGCACATCGATCGCCAGCAGGCGGACCACGCCGACGGTGGGCTGGCCGCCGCGGACCTGGGTCGAGCCAAGGTCGACAACATCCGCCGAGGTTTCGAATCCCGGGACGCCGGAGAGGTCGATATTGGATGGCAACGGGTTCGAGTCGGTGACTGCTTCCAGCCGGTAGTCCGCGCCGACCAGGTGCCACGAGGATTCGATCTGGCCGCGCTCGATGGAGTAGGAGAGCACCGAAGCGAAGATCGCTATCCCGACGGCGGCCAGCAGCGCGATGGTGGGCAATCTGCTGGCAAAGCTCTGCTCGCTCATACGGTGGAAGCTGATGAAGAGCGCCAGATCGCGGCGCAGCGACCCCAGCCAAGCGAGGAAGCGGAAGATCCACGGCAGGAGCCGGACGAGGATGAGCCCGGCGGCCACGGTGATGAGCACCGGCGCGACGGCAAGCAATGGATCGAACCCGCCCTCGGGGTCGGAGATGCTGCCGGCCGAGACACCACGTCGACGGATCAGCACCAGGCCGATAACCGCCAGCACGACGATCATGGCCTCGAAAACCAAACGCTGGCGACCGGCGCTATCAGGCCCGACTCGCATACGCAGGAGCTGGCCCAGCTCGCGCCGGATCAGCGGTCGCGAGGCGATGACGGAGATCAGGGCAAATCCGACGCCGACGACCAGCGCGGCAATGAGCGATGTGACTTCGTGCCGGCCAGGCAGGACGAGGCGAGCGAGCAGCCAGGCAACGATCGACACGGGAACGGCGAGTGCGAGCGCTTCGATGGCCTGGGCAGTGAGCAGCTGGCCTGTCGACGCACCGCGACTGCGTGCGATGACCGTCAGGGATTTGCGACGCTCCGAGAGCAAATTGGCGAGCAGTCCGGTGGTGAGAATAGCAATAACCGCCAGGCCAGCGGCGGCAATCGAAAGAATCGCGAGCGATAGTTGTTGTTGCCGCAAGAAATCGCCGAGTATCTCGGTGAGGCCAGTGCGGAACTGGATATTCTCCGGGTCGTCGATGCCGGAGCCGCCAGCAGTCACTTCGACCCTGCGAATGTCGGTCTGAAGTTCGCTCGCGCTGTCGGAGGTGATGCGGTCGGGATCGACGAAATAGCGCCAGTTGTTGCTCCAGAGTGCGGTGCCAGCGACGGTAAGCAACTGGCCGTAGGCATCGGGGCTGGGGGAAGACTCGACATAAATCTCTACAAAATCTGGGTTCTGAACGATAACCGGCTCGAGCAGGCGTTGATCGCCGAACCAATAGGGTTCGTCCTCGTCGTGCGCCTCGAAGAGTCCAACGATCTCGACCATGACCTGATAGCGCAGATTGGCGAGGGGGACATCGCGAAAGAGCGGATCGTCGTCGTTCGGAGTAATCAGAAAGCGATCGCCGAGCTGCATCT
>CAYNTE010000091.1:8292-11744 GCA_964399615.1 uncultured Thermomicrobiales bacterium | reverse complement strand
GGGGCATCAACGGGCACGGTCGATCAGATCATTCTCGGTCTCGGCGCGGACGCCCGGACGCTGACACCGAACACAGTCGTCGACGCGACCACCGACTGGCAACTCGAAAACATCTTCGACCCTCTGCTGCGTCGTGACGCTGAAAACAAGTTCAACATCGGTCCGTGGCTTGCGGAACTGACGATGGTCGATGATCTCACCTGGGAAGTCAAACTCCTCCGCGACGACATTGTCTTCCACAATGGTGAGCCGCTTACGTCAGAGGCCATCATTACTGCGCTGGATTACGCCAAAGACCCGGAGAATGAGACGCACTACCTCTCTCGCTGGGCTCCACTGGCAGAATACGAGGCGCTCGACGACATGACCGTTCAGATCAAGTCGGAAGAACCCGTCCCGCTGATGCCAACGCGCGTGGCCGAGATCTATCCGGTGCCACCGAAGTACTTTGCCGACAACGACAAGGACTTCATCTCGCAGAACCCAGTCGGTACTGGACCGTTCGTCTTCCAGGAGTGGGTTCGTGACGAGCATCTGACCCTGACTCGCAATGAGGATTACTGGCAAGGGCCGGTTCAGGTGGAGCAACTTGAGTTCCGCTACTTGCCAGACTTCAGCTCGCGGCTGGCGGCGCTGCTTTCCGATGAGCTGGATCTGATTAAGGACGTGCCAGTCGATTCGATTGAGCGCGTCAACGAGAGCGGGCACTCGCGCGCCGAAGAGATTACGTCCTCGAGAATCAATTACGTCGCACTTGTGACGAACCGCGAGGACAGCGTCTTCAACAATGTGAAATTGCGCCAGGCGTTGAACTACGGCGTCAATGTCGATGCGATTATCGACGGTATCTTCCAGGGACACGCCACGCGCATGGCAGGTTGCATCTCGCCGGTGAACCCGGAAGTCAACACCGAAATCGAGCCATACCCCTACGACCCAGACAAGGCAAAGCAGCTGATCGAAGAAGCATCACAGGAACTTGGGATCGACCTGAGCCAGCACGAGATCACGTTGGATTCTCCCCAGGGTCGCTATCCGATGGATTCTGACGCAGCCCAGGCAATTGCCGCTGAATGTGGCACGCTGGGCTTGAACGTGAAGGTTCAGTACAACGAGTGGGGCACGCACCTCGACAAGATCGTCAACCGGCGAACCGGTGACATGTTCTATCTCGGCTGGGGGCCGGCGCTCGATGCTCAGAGCACGATTGCGGAACTTTTCGTCGGTGACGCGACCTACAGTGGATACGAAGACCCGGATTTAACAACGCAGATTGAGGAGGCATCGCACACGGCGGACGATGCCCAGCGCCAGGAACTCTGGAACGAGATTCAGCAGACGATCTACGACGATGCTGGCTGGCTCTTCCTCTGGCTGCAGCACGATATCTATGGCATCTCGAACGACATCGCCTGGCAACCTCGGATCGATGAGTCTCTATGGATGGGTGATGCGGCTCCTCGTGAGGAAGGTTAATAGCTCCGAAATCACGAACGAGACGATCATGCGAGGCTCCGCGTGAAGGGCTACATCGTGCGCCGCATCTTGTACGGTGCGCTGGTCGTCTTTCTCGCCGTTAGCGCGGTATTCGTCCTGCTGCGATTTACGGGTGATCCCGTCCTCCTCTATGCGCCGATGGATACCGCGCCGAAGGATCTGGAGCAGATTCGAGAGCGTATGGGGCTCAATGACCCCATCTACGTTCAATATGCTCGCTATATCGGTGACGCGCTACAAGGCGACTTCGGCGAATCTACCCGTCTGCGAAGGCCAGCTACTGAGGTAGTGATCGAGCGGATACCAGCGACGCTTGAGCTCGGGGCGGCGTCTCTGGCTATCGCAATGGTCATCGGAATCCCTCTGGGCATCCTTGCCTCGGTACGGCACGGGTCGATCTGGGACCGTATCGCTGGCCTGCTGGCGACGCTGGGACAGGCAGTACCGAATTTCTGGCTCGGACTCATTCTGATCCTCTTCTTCTCTGTCAACCTGGGTTGGTTGCCGACGAGCGGTAGAGGCGGGCTGATGCATTTGCTGATGCCCGCGGTGACGCTCGCGGCGGTACCGACGGCCCGGTTCGCGCGCCTGACCCGCTCGACGATGCTTGATGTCTTGGGTCAGGACTACATCAGGACTGCGCAGTCCAAGGGATTGCCAGAGATTTCGGTCATCACCCGCCACGCGTTCAAGAACGCCAGTATCTCGTTGATCACGCTAACGGCGTTTGAGATCGGCGGATTGCTGGGTGGATCCGTGGTGGTCGAGCAGATCTTCGCCTGGCCCGGTATGGGTCGCATGACGATTCAAGCGCTGCTGAATCGTGACTTCACGGTCGTGACGGCTGCGGTCGTGCTCTTCAGCGTGATGTATACGCTCGCTAATCTCTTGGCCGATGTTGCCTATGCGTGGGTGAATCCACAGGTGAGGCTCTCATGATCGCTGCAGAGAACGATCAGCTACCGCTTCGCACTGCATCTCGCCGCGGACTTGCTACGCGAATTCGTGAGTCGTTCAAGCATGACTATGTCGCGCTGGTAGCGCTCATCTTTCTCGCGATCGTGGCGCTGGCGGCGATCTTCGCGCCGATCGTTGCAAGTGGGAATCTCTACGATCCAGCGTACGGCGAGCGCCTACTGCCGCCATTCTCTAGCGGGCACATTTTAGGGACCGACCAGCTGGGTCGTGACGTCTACAGTCGACTCGTCTACGGCTCGCGCATCTCGCTGATCGTGGGTTTTGTGACGGTGATCGTCGCAGGGGTGATCGGGATCCTGGTCGGCTTGCTTGCGGCCTACTTCGGTGGCTGGGTCGATCTCGTCCTGATGCGCCTCGCTGATGTCCAGCTCTCGTTCCCGTTTATTTTGCTGGCGTTGACCATCAATGCGGTGCTTGGACTCGGCGTACGCAATATCGTGATCACGCTCGTCATCGTGGGTTGGGTCGAATATGCGCGCATTGCTCGCGGTGAGATTCTTGCGATTCGTGAGCGAGAGTTCGTCGAGGCCGCGCGGGTGAATGGCGCGGGAAGTATTCGCATCATGTTCCGTCATCTGCTGCCGAATATCATGACGCCTTTAATCGTGATCGGCACGTTGCAAGTCGCACGATTCATCGTTGCGGAGGCGAGTATCAGCTTCCTTGGCTTCGGCGTTCAGCCGCCGACACCGGCCTGGGGCAGCATGATCAGCGAAGGTAAGGACTATATCTTTTCGGCCTGGTGGCTGATTACGTTGCCGGGGATAGCTCTCGCGTTGGTCGCGCTGGCTGTGAATATTTCCGGAGATTGGCTACGAGATGTGTTGGATCCGCGGCTCCGAGTCTGAGCCGCGATGCATTGACCGCGGAGGCGGTAGAGGAGGGCACGCATGCCGTTCGTTCCGAAAGAGGTATTCGAAGATCGGACGAAGAAGATCCGGGAATATTTGTCGGACAATGACCTCGAAGCCATGGTG
>CAYNTE010000091.1:0-8192 GCA_964399615.1 uncultured Thermomicrobiales bacterium | reverse complement strand
TGCGCGATGACTGGGCGAAGCTGCTGGCCGAAAAGCTGAAGTCGCGGGGTATTACCAAAGGCAGGCTCGCTGTCGAAGGGGCTGGACCTTCTGCGCTCAAGCTGGCGATGCCTACAGTGGAATTCGTTGATGCGACGCGGACGCTGGTTCGCCTTCGCGAGGACAAGTACCCAGCCGAGCTTGAGATCATGCGACTGTGTGCGGACCTAACGGACTGGGGCCAGGCGAAGTATATGGAACTGGTCAAACCAGGTCTGAATGTGAAGGCGTTCGATCATCACATCGCGTCGCTGATCATGGAGGAAGGGGCGAGCCGGTATCCGAAGGACCGCTGGGAAATCCGCGTCATGTCGGTGGCTGGTGCTTCGTCCGCTGCTCCGCACGGCACGGGTGCGGACGCTGGCGAGCAATTCCAGAAGGGCGATGGCGTCGTCAACATCATCGTCGGTCGCCTAAATGGTCTGGTAGTTGAGAATGAACGCACACTCTTTATCGGCGAGCCGAAGAGCGATGAGCAGCGGCGAGCATTCCAGGCAGCGACCGATGCGTGCGAGGCGGCTGCGCGCGAGATGGTGGCTGGCAACATTGTCGCTAACGCCGATGCCGCCGCGCAGCAGGTGATCGAAGCGGCGGGCTTCGGCGACAATATCCGTCACCGTACAGGTCACGGCATGGGCATCGCCGGGCACGAGTTCCCGGAAGATATGCCGTTCAACTATCGCCCGTTCCGAGAGAACGAAGTCTATTCGTGTGAGCCTGGCATCTACATCTATGGCCTCGGTGGATTCCGGCACGACGACACCGTCATCGTCGGCAAAGACCAGCCAGAAGTGATCACCAAGTGGACCAAGAAGCTTGAGGATCAGATCGTTAAGGTCTAGGTGGGTAGGAACCCAGCAGCCCCGGCTCACTGCGATGTGGGCCGGGGCTGTTGACGACTGCCGCAGACGACCTAGCTCAGCGGTCCTGACGTTCCTGGGACCACCGGCGAGGCGTAGATGTCGCCTTCGCAGGGGCTGATCATGGTTTGGATGACCAGTGAGTCATAGGCATCCGGCGGCGTCACCAGGAGCCGGTCGGACGCAGGGCACGCTGCGTCGTGCGATTGATCACCGGTTGGGATGTTCGCATAGGTGATCGTAAATGAGGCGCTGTCGCCACGGTCGAGGACGACGTTCACCGGTGCGACGTCGGTGACTGCGGTGCCTCCACCCCAGATCACGTTGGTCGGCATCGGCTCTCCGCTGGCATCGAGCATCAACATCCCGGGGTAGCCCTCGAGCGCGCAGGTTTGCAGTGAGGTATTAGTGAAGCTGAAGTCAACACCGACGGTACCCGCTGCGGCGTCCGATTCGCCCCGGTCAAGGTCCAGTTGCCAGGAGTGGCAGCGCTCGACTGGGAAAAGAGACGAGTCATAGTTCGGTGCGGAGTCTTTTGCGACGGCCGACGTGTCGACGCCGTCACGCTGGGCGGCATTTTGCCCGAGCAGCCCCATCAGTACGTGGAACCCAGCTGGATTTTCCGGGTGGTACTCGAAGCGTGCGCGTTCGAAGTACTGCACGGTATAGCCGGTGACCGGATCGTTGTACTCTTCGGTGATCGGGTAACCGAAGATACGAAGTCCGCCGTTGTTTTGCCAGTAGTCGCGGAAGCCGAAGCACAGGCGATGCCCGGTCGGGGCATAGAAGGTGCAGTTCGAGTCGTTGCTTCCGTTGGCGATGGGATCGAAGGCGGCGTTATGTTCGAGCGTCGCGAGCTCTTCGTTTCCGACGAGCCGCTGGAGCACGTTCCAGCCTTCGCCGGCGTCTGGATGGTACTCCAGCACAGCACGCTCGAAGTACTGCACTGTCAGGCCAGTGCTGGCGTCCACAATCTCCTCGGTGATTGGGTAGCCGAAGGTCATCAACCCACCCTCATGCCGCCAGTAATCCAGAAAGGCATGTGAGAGGTGGTGCCCAGTTTCCGGAAAGTAGACAGATTCTGGTGTCTTTCCCTCCTGGGCACTGGTGACCGCAGGGGCAACGAGAATGGCGCTCAGCAACAGCGCTGGGATCACCATCCAGATTCGACGTCTGCGTAGAGCGTCGATCGAGCCTCGTATCCGATTCGTCATCGTGTCGTCCTTCCGACTCTTGCGGTTCTCCAGAGATAAGACGAACAAAACCCCGGAATTGTTCACTTCATGATATGGAGATGATGGGTTAGGGATCAGTAACATGCGATACAGGTGGGGCGATGTGTAGGTGTTCGCGATTGAGTCTGGTTTGTGGTGGTGTCAGGGTCCTCTGTGCGTCTACGACCACTCTTCGGCGGAGTCGTTATCGTTCTCGACGTCATCGCGGCGCTTCTCGGGCGAGCTGTAAGCGACTTGGTGGACTCCGGTCAGACTCTTGATGTGTTCGACGAAGTCGGCCAGGATGAGCCGGTTGCTGCCTCGAATGCGCATATTGATGACGCTCTCTTTACCCGACTCCCAGTTGACGGCTACTTGCTGGACTTCCAGGCCGATGTCGGTGGCCGCTTGCTCGATTTGAGGCATCAGGCTTTGCTCGACATCTGTTCGGATCGTCACCTGCATGACGCGCTTCGAGATGAAGAGTCTGTGTTCAACCTCCTTCAACGCCACCAGGATGATGAGGAAGATGATCGTGGCGACGATCGCGGCAGCGTAGAGTCCACCGCCGACGGCCATGCCGATTCCGGCGACTGACCAGACGCTGGCTGCGGTGGTGAGGCCGCGGACGATGTTCTGACGGAAGATGATGACGCCTGCGCCGAGGAAGCCGATGCCACTCACGATCTGTGCCGCGACTCGTGAGGGGTCGAGCACGATCCTGCCAGCATCCACGGCTTCAGTGAACCCATACGCCGAGACGATCATGATCAGTGCCGAGGCAGTTGCCACCAGGGCGTGCGTTCGGAGTCCCGCTGCCCGGTCGTGTCGCTCACGATCGAGGCCAATGAGGGAGCCAAGCGCCGCCGCGATCAGCAACCTGAGTGCGACTTCTTGAACTTCCATATGACGTTGCTCCCCGAGGCATCAGCTCTGTATTTGACTTCTGGCGTTGGCTAGCAGGTGATTCTGCAATGTACTACCGTCTTCATCTAGTTGACAAATACGAACAAATGTTCTAGTCTCTAGGCAGAGAGGCCAGACCTCCACAAAGAACATCGAGCGCCAGAGCGCCACTGCCACCTCGGGTTTTTCCCCGAGGTGGAGTGCTTTACGGATACCTGTGTCTGAGAGGCAAAGCGCTGTGGAGACTGCAACGATCTATGGATGTTTACTCGTTCCCCACTTCCCGATACTCCTGGCTCTGCGAGATCATCATGCTCTTCGAGATTCAGCGGTGGCCATCGGCATGCCCGGCCAGCGTGGGGAGCTCATCGATTGCTCTCCGGAGGCTCGTCGACTCGGGATATCCCCCGGATTACTTGCTCGGGAGGCGCAGAATCTGGCGCCGCAACTCACGATCCTGCCGGCTGACCCGTTGCGCTATGGACGGGAGCAGCGGGCGCTCATCCAATCGCTCTATCAAGTATGTCCCGCGCTCCAGGGAAGATCTTTAGGTCAGGTCTACCTGGACCTGCGGGGGCTCCGGCGTCACTATGCCGGTGACGAGGCACTTGGCAGATCGATCCTTGCCAGTGTCGACGCCGATCTTCGTCCACGTCTAGGTATCGCTTCGAGCCAGTTCGCTGCCTACGTGGCGGCGCGGGCCAGCAGGGCGGGCACGATACGGATCGCTGATGAGGCGCAGCAGAGCCATCTGCTGGCGCGCTGTCCGGTGGCGCTCCTTCCGCTATCTCATACGACGATCCAGCGCATGGAGCGCTTGGGATTCCATCGCCTCGGCGATATTTCTGCACTGTCGCTCTCGTCGTTGATTGCTCAGTTCGGTGGTGATGGCAAGCGGGTCTGGCATCTGGCACGTGGCGAGGATCCTGAACCGTTTGCGCCGGACCCTATCGCTGAGCCGATCATCGAGTTCCTTGAGTTACCTGCGGCGAGCAGCCTCGAAGGCGATTTGGTTGCAGGGCTGCGTATCGTTACGAGCCGTCTGCTGAGCCGTGCTGAACTCCGCAATCACACAGTGCGCAAGTTGCGGTTCGATCTCCGTCTGGAACCGGGCAGCACGGTTGGCCGGGCTGTCCAGATCAAAGAGGGCACCAGCTCGATCCAGCGTCTCGTCTCTCGACTGCGGGCGATGCTGGGCAGCCTGGCTATTGATGCGCCCGTGACTGCCATCCAGATCGAGGTGCTGGCGACCGGGGAGACGGTCTCGCGGCAGTTGACGCTGGGCAGCGATCCTCGCCGTACATCCGACCGGCTCCGGGAGGTTGTCGCAGAGCTTGCTGAACGCTACGGCACCTCACCACTCGCTCACGTTGTGGAGGTGAATCGATGGGCGAGACTCCCAGAACACCGCTGGGCGCTGGCCAGCTTCGAGGTCTGAATCAGCCTGAGGTCATCGAAGTCGGTGTCACTGATCGCAACATCCCGCGGCGGGTGAGGATGGTTGATGGTTCGTTGCGTGTTATCAGGATCCGTGACGTCTGGCGCATTGATGACGGGTGGTGGCGAGAGTTCAGTGGACAGGTGGCGCGGCTGTATTTCGAGCTCGTCCTGGAGAATGGCGCGCACGTGACCCTCTATCGCGATCTTATGACAGGCGTCTGGTATGAGCAGCGGGCCTGATGGCTATGCCGAGTTGCATGCGCACTCGTGCTACTCACTCCTCGACGGCGCCTCATTCCCGGCCGAGTTGATCGAGGAGGCCGTTGAGCTTGGTCTGCCGGCGCTGGCATTGACCGATCATGACAACCTCCATGCCGCTCTCGATTTCGCGAACCTTGCCAACACAGCCGGCATCCAGCCGATCACTGGCGCTGAGATCACGCTCGATGATGATTCTCACCTGACTCTCCTCGTTGAGAGTACGGCGGGCTACCGCAATCTATCGCGCTTGATTACCGCAGCACACTATGTCAGTGAGCGAGGTGTTCCCCGGCTACCGGTCGAGAAGCTTGCTGAACATACCGACGGCCTGATCTTGCTCACGGGGTGCCGGCAGGGGAGGCTGAGTCAGCTCGTTGATGCGGGAGATCGTGAGGCGGCGCGTCAGCTACTGCGTCGGTATCAGGAGTGGTTTGGCCCCGAGAATGTCTACGTCGAGCTCCAGCGTAATCTTGTCCGCGGAGATGCCCGGAGGGTGGCGCTGCTGGTCAAGCTCGCTGATGAGCTGGGCGCTGACTATGTCGCGACTGGCAATGTCCACTATCACCGACCTGAGCGCGCACCGCTTCAGGATGTCATGGTGGCGATCAGGCACCGAACGACGCTCGATGGCGCGTCTCATCTCCGCCGCATCAACCACGAGTGGGCCTTGGCGGACGCGAAAGCGATGCAGAAGCGCTTCAGGCGATACCCACAGGCTATCACTAATACACTGATCATCGCGGAACGTTGCCAGGGATTTAATCTGGCTCGCAACCTTGAGTACCGCTTCCCAGATTATCCGGTGGCGCAAGGCGACACGCCTGATGACCGGCTGGCCCGTCTGACACGGCAACGGCTCTCCGAGCGTTACGACGATGGTGACCGGAAGGCGATGGCACGGCTGGAGGAGGAGCTTGGGCTGATCAAGCGCCATGGGCTAGCTGGCTTCTTCTTGACCTACGCCGACATTATGCAGCTGGCTGCCAAGGTAGCTGACGAAGTGCGCGGTCCCAGCATCGCCCGGCGGCTGGGCAATGTTCCGGCTGGCAGAGGGCGTGGCTCATCGGTCTCGTCGATCGTCTGCTACCTGCTTGGTCTCTCGCATGTGGATCCAGTCCAGCATGACCTGTTTCTGGGTCGTTTTCTTCATGAGGATCTGACGGATGTCCCGGACATCGATCTGGATTTTCCCCGTGATGTGCGCGCCGCGCTGATCGAACGGCTCTATCACGAGTATCCCGATCGCGTGGGGCTCGTCTGCACCTATGCGACCTATCAGATGCGCAGTGCGGTTCGCGATGTTGGCAAGGCGCTCGGCCTCTCACCACAGATTCTTGACCGGCTGGCAAAGACCGCCGATCGGCGTAATGCGGGTGAGGTCGAAGAACACCTGGGCCGGACGCCGGATATCCCGCATCGTGAATCGCCAGTCTGGAAGCACCTGATCGAGCTCTCGCGTCAGATTGCCGGTATGCCGCGGCACGTCAGCCAGCACTCCGGGGGGATGGTCGTTGCCTCGCAGCCACTCCCCGAACTGGTGCCCATGCAGCCGGCAGCGATGGAGGGACGGCACCTGATTCAGTGGGATAAGGATAGCTGCGCGGATGCGCACTTCATCAAGATCGATGTGCTGGGGCTGGGGATGCTGAGTGCTGTCGAGGAATGTCTTGAGCTGATCGCTGGCCAGGGTAAGGAGCCGGTTGATCTCTCGCGCATTGATCTTGCCGATGAAGCGGTCTTTGAGATGATCCGGAAAGGTGAGACGGTGGGCACGTTTCAGATCGAGAGTCGTGCCCAGATCCAGACTCTCCTACGAACCAAGCCGGAGAATTTGCAGGATCTCGTGGTCCAGGTTGCGATCGTGCGCCCTGGGCCGATCGTCGGCGGCGCGACCAAGCCGTGGATGCGTGCTCGTGAGCAGTACCGGCAGACTGGGCAGATTGACATTACCTATGATCACCCGGCGCTGGAAGAGGCGTTGCGGGAGACCTACGGCGTCATCCTCTATCAGGAGCAGGTGCTGCAGGTGGCGATGGCACTGGCGAAATTCACCCCCGGTCAGGCCGATAAATTGCGTCGTGCCATGAGCCGCCGCCGGTCATCAGGGGCCATGGACGATCTCTGGGAAGAGTTTCGGGATGGTGCGCTGGCCAACGGCGTGAGTGAGAGCACCGCCACAACGGTCTTTGAGAAGATCAAGGGATTTGCGAGTTACGGCTTTCCCAAGGCCCATGCGGTCTCGTTTGCCGTCCTCGCCTATCAGAGCTGCTGGCTGCGGTACTACTACCCGGCCGAATTCCTGTGCAGTGTGTTGAACCAGCAGCCGATGGGCTTTTATCCCGCGCATACCCTGATCGGGGATGCGAAACGGCTGGGGCTGCAAACGCGTCCTGTCGATATCAATGTGAGCGAGGCGCGTTGCACGGTCGAAGGCCGAGCCATTCGTGTGGGTTTCAACTACGTCAAGGGGATGAAGCAAGATGAGGCGGACTCCATCGTGCTGGAGCGCCAGGTGAATGGACCGTACCGCTCATTAAGCGATCTTATGCACCGGACGAATGTGCGCCGCGAGATTGTGGAGAAATTGATCTCCATTGGGGCGTTCGACTGGACTGGATTGCGCCGCCGTGAGCTGATCTGGCAATGTGGACTCCTCCAGCCACCGGTGACGGTGCGCAAGGACGATGAGACGATCCAGCAACTCGGGCTCGACATCCCGACCGAGCAGGATATGGTCGATCTCGACCCGATGTCTGTCTGGGATCGCATGCAGGCTGACTATGAGACGACGGGGCTCTCGCCACGCTGGCATCCGATGCTGTTGCTCCGGTCGCAGCTCGATATCCAGGTGCTCAGCGCCGTGCAGATCGAGGACGCTCCTCACGGCGTGCAGGTGCGGACTGCTGGCCTCGTTGTTTGCCGCCAGCGCCCATCCACGGCAAAAGGTGTCACGTTTGTCTTGCTGGAGGATGAGACAGGCCTGATGAATATTGTCGTCAAGCCGGAGCTCTATGAGCGTGAGCGTCTGGCCATGCGCACGGCGATGGTGTTGATGGTGGAGGGCAGGCTTGAGCGCCAGGGCGACGCCATCAACATTGTGGCGCGACGCCTTATCCCGATTCAGGTCGAGCGTCGAGAGTCCGATGACCGCCCGATGAGCGCCAACACACCGCGTCTGGTCATCGCCAGCCACGATTACCGGTAGAGCGACACACCAAGATACTATATCGCTAAGCTAGTAGAAAATCCGGATGTTCCTGGGAAAGCGGTGCGGAAACCGGGATTCGAACCCGGACGGGGCCGAGGCCCCAGCGGTTTTTAAGACCGCAGCGTCTGCCGTTCCGCCATTTCCGCGAGGGAGATCTCGCACGCCCGATTTTAGCGCACGAAAAAGGGCCCCATTGCTGGGGCCCGGAGCGGAAGACGAGATTCGAACTCGCGACCTTCTCCTTGGCAAGGAGATGCTCTACCA
>CAYNTE010000090.1:0-11944 GCA_964399615.1 uncultured Thermomicrobiales bacterium | reverse complement strand
CGCATCGTATCCAGCACATAGGTCGCTGGCGACAGGCTCGATAGTGCCTGCATCCAGCCTGGCAAGACATCCACAGGGTAGTAGACGCCTGAGACCAGCAGCAGGATCGAGGAGATGATGAAGGTCATCTGCTCGCCCTTCTCCGGGAAGAGCAGCGGCAGAACCGCGCCCATGATCCCGAAGCCGATAAACGAGATGCTGCCGACCACAATCACCAGCGCAGCGCCAGCCATATTCGCCTGGCCGAGGTCGATGTCGAAGAACGCCGCCAGCACGCCGAAGAGAATGACGCTGCGGATGATGCCGTAGACGATCGCGAAGAGCGACATGCCGAGCATGTGTGTCAGGCGGGATACGGGGGCCATCATCGTGTACTCGATGGTGCCCTCCCAGCGCTCCCAGGCGATCGTCTCAGCGACATTCGCAAAGACGGAGTTCAGATAGCCCCAAACCAGCGTGCCGATCGCCAGAAAGAGGATCAGCCGCGAGTTCTCACCGGGCTGCGACTCGCCGATGAACATGATCGAGAGCGACGAGGCCGCGGTGTAGATGACAAACGCGATCTCCCAACCCCAATACCGTTTGGTGAGGTAGAAGTTGCGCTCGACAAAGGCGAAAGAGGCCCGTGCTTCCTGTGCGGCACGGGCCGCAATCGCCCTGGGGGCGCTAGTGCCAGCCAATCGTTCAGCATGCTGTGCCACGGTGTTGTTCCTTTCCATGCAGTGGCGGTCCATCGTTGACCGCCGGGTGTTCACGACGGATTAAGCGACGTGCGCCGGTTCCTCTTCGAACTCGGCGGCACGTAGCTCCTTGCCAGTGAGGGCCATATAGACGTCCTCCATCGTTGGAGCGATGATGCCTTCTTCGGCAGCCACCTGGGCCTTCAGCTCCTCACTGGTGCCTATGGCGATGATGCGGCCGCTATCCATGATCGCGATGCGATCGCAGAGCCGTTCCGCCTCATCCATGTCGTGCGAGCAGATCAACACCGTAGCGTCGTGCTGGTCTCGCAACCGTTCAACAAAGCGCTGGACATCCTTCTTCGAGCGGGGGTCCAGCCCGGTCGTCGGCTCATCGAGCAGGAGCAGGATCGGCGATGTCAGGAAGGCGCGCGCGATGGCGACCTTCTGCTGCATGCCGCGCGACATCTGCTCCAGCGGCTGGCCAACCCTGTCCGCTGGCAGCCCCAGCTCGATGAGCACCTCTTTGATCGAGCGGCGGAGATCTGCGCCGCTGCGACCGTAGAGCCTCGACGAATAGAGCAGATTCTCCATCGCCGAGAGCTTCTTGAAGAACGACGCCTCGACAGAGACGCGGTTGATCATGCGCTTGACCTCAGCCTCATCGTCGCGGACATCGAAGCCAAAGACGCTAATCTCACCGCTATCCGGAATCAGGAGGGTCGACATCAGGCGAATCAGCGTCGACTTGCCCGAACCATTGGCCCCAAGGATTCCGAAGATCTCATTGCGCTTGACGTCGAAGGTGACCTGATCCAGCGCCTTGACCGCAGGCTTCGTTGCCTGCTTGCGCCGGAAGCGTGATCGCTTTCCGCCAAACGACTTGCTGATGTCGCGCACGGAGACGGCTGGTACTTCTCTCATCATCTGTGTTCTCACGTTCTGATTCCGTTCATCGTTCTCTTCTGTTGTGATCATCGACGACGTTGTCGTGACCACGCTGTCTTGCACTCTCTCGTCCAGCTCCCGTGGCTGGCCAATCGTCTTCGTCACTTCGCGTCTCCGTTCGCTGGCTGGCCGGCACCGGCCAAAACTGGGCACTAAAAAACCGCGGAGCCAGTCGATACTGGTCTGCCGCGGCTGGTGAGCCGGTGTCGTTGTGAGGAGAACCTAACAGTCAAACTCCTGCCACGACAGACCAGAATTTGGGCGCACTGCACCCAGGACAGCGCCCGGATTGCCCGCGTCGCGCAGGCGACCGAACATGCCCAGCTGGAAGTCAAAGATGGTGATCTCTGTATTCATCTTTTCCCCTTCCAACCTATATGATCTGCCGAACCGGGTTCCGTACCCGGCAACTCCTCGAATACCACGGATCAGTCTAAGCCGCGTTTTCCTCGTTGTCAAGAGGGGATGTAAGTGTACGTACGGTACACTTTGAGCGGTGGATACGCAGGTGGGGTGAAGATGGACTGAGATGTTAACCCAGCACTTCACAAGTTCGGTCATGCTCTTCGCGGTGCTCTTCTCGACATTGCTGGCAGCGCTGCCAAGCGGAGACACGCAGCCCGCGAGCTATGCTGGCCCAAATCCCGACCTCTTCGGTATCGTCGGCCTCGATCCCTACTACACGACCAATGAGCAGGGAGAGGTCAATCAGGCGCTGCTGGAGCAGATGATGTCGGACATGGCCCGGCTGGGAGCCCGCTGGGTACGCATCGAATTTCACGCCGAATACGATCAGCCCGAGGGGCCAGGTCCGATCGACTACAGCAAGCACGACTGGTTCATCAATGAGCTTGCGCCGAAGTACGGCATCAAGGTGCTAGCAGTCATCGGCAGCGGGGTCATCGGCGACAACGACCCGAGCTGGAGCTTCGACCACATCAATGAGCCACTCAACGATCAGCACACCAACCGCTACATCGATGAGTATCTTCGGCGAGTGCGCGAGATCACGTCACGGTACGGTCCAAAGCTGGCAGCGATCGAGATTCTGAACGAGCCGAATGCGAGCGAGATCTTGTCGCTGGCGACTGATGGCCGGAACAAGGCTGTCTATCCCTCCAACTACGGTGCGCTGCTGCGCGGCAGTTACGAGATTGTTCAGGAGACGAGCCCGAGCACCGAGGTGGTGCTGGGCGGGACACTCTACGACACCGAGTATGAGACGCTGCCGGAGGGCAAGGAGCGCTCTTACGATCTGGACTGGCTCGAAGGGGTCTATGGATCGCGTGCGGTGATGAGCTACTACGCCGAGACGGGCAAGCATCCATTCGATGCCGTGGCGGCGCACCCCTACTTTCTGACTCCGCCCGAGATCATCGACTACCTCAACCAACTGCGAAAGATGCAGGCGCGCTTCCACGATGCTTCGCCTGTCTGGATCACCGAGATCGGCACGCCAGCGACACCGCCAACGACCTGGACGGTCTTTGGACTTCAAGCCCCATCGCAGGAGGAGCAGCGGCAGGCCGAATTCCTCAGCGCGGTCTACACGACGGTGAGCCAGCGCGCGCCGTTTGTGGAGCACATCTTCTGGTTCAAATATGAGGATTTCCCGATCAACGGCGAGCTCAACGGCTGGGGACTGGTGCGCTTGGGCACCACTGCCAGCGCCTATGGCACGACCGCCGACACCTGGCCGAGGAAGCTCGCCTATGGCGTCTATCAGGCGCTGGCTCATCCGCGTCAGACGCCGCTTGCGCCGGTTAGCAAGCCGATACGGATGGGACCGGACACGCAGTATTTCGACGCAACTGGCCACACGTTGCGTGGCGAGTTCCTGGCGTTCTGGAAGGCGCACGGTGGCCCAGAGATCTTCGGCGCGCCGATCACTGAGCCGTTCATGCAGGGCGGTCGCACGGTGCAGTATTTTGAGAAGGTGCGCTTCGAGCATCACCCTGATCATGACGGCGATCCATTTGAGATTCAGCTGAGTCAGCTCGGGCGCTACTTCCTCGGTGATCGAACGTTCCCTGCCCTTCCTGCGGGCCAGGGCAATGGTCGCTACTTCCCAGAGACCGGGCAGTACGTGCAGGGTGGCTTCCTGCAATTCTGGGAGGACCGCGGTGGTCTGGATATCTTCGGCTTGCCGCTCAGCCCTGAGATCCAGGAGGGCGACATGATCGTGCAGTACTTCGAACGAGCCAGATTCGAGTGGGAGCCACAGCAAGGTGGCGGCGGTGAGGTGAAGCTGAGCCAGTTGGGTCGCATGGTCACCAATCAGCCCGGCTGGTATCGGTAGTGCGGTCCCGCGTATCATCTCGGCCATGAACGAGACACCGCCGGCCCGCCAGCTCGAAGGTTCCAACCCCCATATCGTTGACGCGTTGCAGAGCGAGATCGCCGCCCATGGCCCGATGACCTTTGCCCGCTTCATGCAACTGGCGATCTACCACCCCGAGCATGGCTACTACGCCGGGAAGTCCGTCACGGCCGGTACCGAGGGCGATTTCCTGACAGCGCCGGAGACTGACCCGATCTTCGGCTGGACGCTCGCCCGTCAGGTGGCGCAGTGTTGGGAGCAGCTGGAGCAACCGGAAGAGTTCACAATTCTCGAGGCGGGCGCCGGGCGGGGGACACTTGCCAGAGACCTCCTGGAAGGTTTGCAGCGCTCGTTTCCGGCCTGCTTCGAAGCGACCCAATACACGCTGGCCGATGTGAACAAAGACCGGCTGGCGGAAGCTCGCTCGGCACTCCAGGCTGCGGGATTCGGTGATAAGCAAGGCGAGAACACACGCAAGCCGATTACTGGCCTGGTAATCGCCAATGAGCTGCTCGATGCCTTCCCGTTCCATCGCCTGGTGGTGCAGGACGGAGAGCTGCGGGAGATATACACGGACTGGAGCGAGGGCGCCTTTGTCGACCAGACCGGCGATCTCTCGAGTGCGATCCTGGCTGAACCATTTCAGGGTCTGGACCTCATCGAGGGGCAAAGACTCGAAGTCTCGCCCGATAGCTGGCGCTGGGCCAAGTCGCTCGGCGAGCGCATCGAGCGTGGTTACGCGATCCTGATCGATTACGGCTACCCTGCCGCGGAACTCTACAGCCCAGAGCGAGCCGAGGGCATGTTGCGCACCTACCACGAGCATCTGGTGAGCAATGACCCGTATCGCTATATAGGTAAGCAAGACATCACCTGCCACGTCGATTTCACGGCGGTGGCTCGTGCCGCGGGCGAGGGTGGCATGGCGGAGTTGGGGCTGGTGAGTCAAACAGCCTTCTTCGCTGGCCTTGGCATCGAGCAGGTGCTGATGGATCTGCAACGTGAGCGCCCCGATGGCCAGCGCTATGCAAACGCACGCCAAGCGGTGATGCACCTGCTCGATCCGCGTGGGCTGGGCCGGTTCCGCGTGCTGGCGCTAGGTAAAGATGTTCCTGCGGAGCCACCATTGCGTGGCCTCTCCTTCGATTTCCCCGGACTTCCACTTTGATCGCAAGAACCGGATAGGTCGGCCGTCCCAACCCGGGCATCCTTGATCACGTGGCAAAACGGCCACGGGATGCACGGGCAGGAGACCGGAATGAAACGTCGCACAACGGTGTCCGGCGGTATTGGCGACGCCGCAGTCGCTACTCCAGCCCGGAACAGCTATCAGGTGGATCGCGTTAGACTTACTGAAGGAGCGAACATTATGACTATGCACCTCGAATCATCCTTGTCGACCCTTTCGGACGAGCGCCGCTGGCAGGCGGTGTTGAACCACGATGCGTCGTTCGACGGTCAGTTCGTCTACGCCGTCGCTTCGACTGGCATCTTCTGTCGACCCTCGTGCCCGTCGCGGCGGCCCAAAGACGCGAACGTGCGCTTCTTCGACGGCCCAGCGCAGGCGAAGGAGGCGGGATACCGCCCATGCAAGCGGTGCCGACCGGATGGCGAGCGACCAGATGTTCATCTGGCACGCCGGGCTGTCGAACTGCTTGAGAGCAGTCAGGAGCGCCTGACACTTACCGATCTGTCGCACTCGCTCGACGTCAGTCCGAGTCACTTGCAGCGCGTTTTCAAGCGGGTGATCGGCGTCTCGCCACATCAATATGCGTCGCGATTACGGTCGGAGAAGGTGAAGAGCACGCTGCGTGACCGAGATGATGTGACATCGAGCCTGTACGAGGCGGGTTATGGGTCCAGCAGTCGACTCTATGAGCAGGCCGCACGAGATCTGGGTATGACTCCGGGAGCCTACCTTCGTGGCGGCGAAGGCATGTCAATTACCTATGCCGTTGCCGGCTCTCCACTCGGTGCGCTCCTGGTCGCCTGGACCGAGCGCGGGGTGTGCGCGGTGACGCTCGGAGACGGCGCGGACGAACTTGCTGCAAACTTGCGTGCCGAGTATCCGAAGGCCGAGATTCAGCGATCGAGCGAAGCAGGCCCGTGGATCGGGCAGGTGCTCGACTACTTGCATGGCGAACTGCGCCAGCTGGACCTGCCGCTCGACTTGCAGGCGACGGCGTTTCAGCTGCGTGTCTGGAGTGAGCTGCGCAAGATTCCGTTTGGCGAAACCCGTAGCTACGGCGAGATTGCCCAGTCGATCGACCGGCCGCGCGCGAGCCGTGCGGTGGCGAATGCCTGCGCCGCCAATCCTGTCGCCTTGACTGTCCCTTGCCACCGGGTTTTGCCGGCATCTGGTGCGACAGGTGGCTACCGATGGGGAGCTGAGCGGAAGTCCTGGTTGCTTGTGCTTGAACAATCAGGGGAAGACATGGATTCTTCGATTCTCTGCTCGTCATGAGCCTACGTAAGGAGGGCTGAGCGGCGGTGTGCGCGAGTCATTTGAGCTGCTCAGCCATAACCCACCGTACGATCTGTTGCTGTTCGCAATTAATAACACCTTCGCCAACCAATGTCTGTAGAGGCACTCCATCGGCCTGCATCATTAAGCGAAACTGGATAACCGCTCCATGCGTTTCAGAGTCAACTGCAATGCGACGCGATTGCCACTGCTCATGCCGTTGACTCCGCCATAGAAGTTCCTCTAATCCTTCAGTTGGATCTTCGGTGCTCCAGCTGGAGCCGTCACTTCGCTGAACAGCGAAGGCGAACTGCTCGCTCTGTTTCGGCAAGAAGGTCGCAAGATGTACTTGGTCCGCTTGATTGAAGGCGTCGATGAAGCGCTGAACGAGCAGTGCTCCTTCTTGAGGTCCGCAACTTTCGCCGAGATTCGTCGGGTCCAAATCATTGAGGCCAACAGTCGGCAACGTCGTTGGAAGGACAACCGGTATTGCAAACTCCTCGGGCGATGATCCAGAACCTCCGTGGTCGGTCATATGCCAAATTGTGATCCAACCCTGCATGCAATCGACACGACCTTTCCCCTCGAAAGTGCGCAGTGGCATTCCATCTCCCTGAGCAGTCAACGCAAAACTGACGCTGGCGCTGCTTCCGCTCGCATTAATGTCAAGTTCACGGATCTCCCATTGTTGATTTCGACTATGTCGGTCGGCGAGCGCTGATAGGAGTGCGACACGGCTATCGGTCGCGAATCCTGGATCATCTTGCTGAACAATACTGTAGCGTGTTACTCCAACGTCATTTTGGACTGAATCATCCGGGAAAAGATTTGCTAGTTGCGCTTGATCTCCTTGATTGAATGCGTTAACAAATCTTTGAACGAGCTGGTCTGTTTCATCGGCTGTGCAACCTTGGGAGTGACCTGAAACCGCAGCCGTCGATATAGATGGACTGGCCACCAAGTTGTTCGGCGTTATCTTCTCGGGGGCTGTATCCGGTGGAACCAGCGATCCGTCGTCATGTGCCGACCCCCCATCGCCACAAGAGACGAGCATGAGAGTCAGCATGATAATCAATAGAAGGCGGGCATGTAATGCCTTCTTAGAGTGGTCCGCGCCGAGTGATCGCGATGGCATGGCTGGTGCTCCATGACTGGCATAGTATATGAGTTCCCTAAAGACCGACAATGATTGCAACAATGAGCCCTCCGGCTACCATATATGCTGCAGATAGATGACGCGCCAGGGTAGCCTGACTAATCATCCAGAGCCCGAGGTCGTCTGCGCGAATCCACCGAGGTTGGCTGAGCAAGAGGACGCCAGATGACGCAGCCCTTGTAAACCCGTACGTGCCATAGAGTGCTGCCCCCAGAATAGGCTGCCCAATGAGAAACGCGCTGATTGGGGTAACGTACCAGAGCCAGAATCCGATCCTGGTCGTAGCACCAACTCCGAGCGCAGCACCGTTCCAAGCGGCCCATCGTAACGGGCCTGCAAATACCCAACTCTTTGGAGTTTCACACTGTCTCTGAATAGGTTTTAAACGTAACCCTAGTAGAGTAACTCCGCCAATGCCAACTGCTACCAGCGCTAGTGAACTAGACAGTGAGACTCGAATCGAAACCGGGAGTTCCTGGCCGAGCCTACCTAGAATGGTACCGGCGAGAGCTCCGGACAGTGTAGCAGATAGAGCAAATATCATCGCGGTCACTGCCCGGAGCGATCCGAATTTGCGGTGGTTGCTGACGGAATGCCCGATTCCGTAAATGGCATTCGGCCCTCAGGGGAGAGTCTGCTGCGCAAGTGCCACAGTTATGGCTGCAAACCCGAGAACGAGTGCTAAAACAACCCCGGCAAAGCTCAAATTTTCAAAGATGATTGTACTGCTACTCAAGATTGCGACAGCAGCTGGTACATATGATCTGTACTTGCCTGCATCTAACATTGTCCGATGTAAATCCTGCATATACATCCGTCGATGCAGTCGCAACATCTATAATAGTGGATGCCGTCGCAGACATACCAACATGGATTATCCCCCTGACAAGTTCCGTATGTATATCCGTTGCAGCAAGTGCCACCTGCACAGCATATCCCGTATCCGCATAGATTTGGGCCGCAAGGGTTGTCGCGTCGTGCACGATCTAGCGAGCCTGAGACGACGTGTGTGGTGAAACTGAACAGCGTGGCACCTAGGATTGCCAAGAAGCGGCTGTTTCTAAGAACGTTAGTAGTCATATGCGCAGTGTCATGACCGATTATGCTAAGTGACATGATCGAACACCTCCTTTGAAACGCTTATAACATTGCTATCGACGGCGGTAGAGGATGAAAACGCGTTGAGTAAGCTGGTCGAATTCCTTACGTAGTCCTTGTCGACTACTGTTCCGTGTTCAAGTTTCATAACGAATGGAATACTCCTAACCTTTAGTAGTTGTGCTATCTTGGCTGCCTCAGGGTTGTGGATTGCGCGAATATTTGGTGGCCACCCAGACGACATTGCTTGCGCTAAGTCATTCTGGCCAGTAATAAGCACAACAATTTCAACTTTGTGGAAAATCTGATTTTGGAGCGCAACTGATAGTTGATTGCAGAGGCTACAAGTGGTGGAAAGTAGCAGCAAATGAACGGGTTTTTCGGATGTATCCGGCAGAACTTGTCGCACGCCATCTGGAAGAGGAGCACCAATTGAGAGGCCCTCTTGCGGTGGATGGAATGACAGTCCACTTTCGCCAATTTGGATGTCGAGCAGGCTGACTTGGCGAATTACGAGAATGAGAACGAGGCTTAGCACCCCGAGCCAGCTAGCAACTACAATTAGTGCTGTAATCTCGAGACCGTTCATTAGTCCGCCATCGCTTGATTACCATAGGCTTCGTGGCTGTTGAGTAATGAGCCCGAGACCGCAACCGTCGAAATCTGTCGGCTCAAGCCGATGATTCCTAGTATGGATACTGCAATGATTAACTCCATAAGGATTTCTGAATTGGTTGAGTTTTGAGCTGTATACTGCTCGTTAAATGCTGCCCAGCTACCGATCACCGCTAATGCACAAGTTCGCGCCAAGCTCCACAGCGAAAGTGCTGCCCCCCACTCTCCAAAACAAAAGCATACGATGTGATCGCCTGAAAGGAGGCTTCGGGCGATGAGATAGTTGAATACCCAAAGCGTGATGGCAGAAAGTGAGGTCGGTACCCATCGGATGGACGCGGGCAATACAATTGTTGACATGATCGCTATGGCAAGTAATAGTTCGGCTATGCCTAATGCCAGCCCTAAGGCTGGCCGGACATGGCGTCCACCTCCAAAATTGACGATGGCTAGCGCTGCTTGCTCAGGATAACGTATCTTGGCGATGCCGCTTATAAGGAATATACTAGCGAGAAACCATGTCATTGTCCCGATGGTTGCAGCGGATGTAGCTATGGGCTTTAGTTCTCGCGCTATCGTCAGTGTCTCTGCAAAACCGTGCATTATGAAGCCATTGCGTTTACGCCGACAAGTGCTGCCACAAGGCTATTGTTACTACAATCTTGCCAAGTTAATGCACAAATATCGTCACCAGGAATGAGCGCTGATAGCGGCTTCGCGACTAATTGTTGATGGTTCCAAGGTCGAGTCTCTGGCACAATAACAAAAATGCTGTCGACAGTGTGGAGTTGGTATCCGTGCCTAGCAATGATAGTTCCCTGAACCCCACGGTACAAGGTTGAGAGTCTTTCAGCGCCAAAAATACTACCTCTCCACCTGCCTTCGATAACAACTTCATCACCGGTCAAAAACGACGATAGTTCTGTTTCCCGAGCGTGTCGCCAGCAGGAGCAGGTGATGGCAAATTCGATGACCACCGGCTTGGCATTGTTAAGGGTGACTATGAACGTTCTCGGCCGCACAATACTTTCAATAGTACCGGCGATAACATCAAGTTGGCTATCAATCTCTGAGTTCGCGAGAGCCGATTCGGCCACTACGAGTGAGCCGAGCGCCGCTCCCGCGCCGACAAGTAATCGGCGTCGCGTGAATCGAGATTGGAAGCATCCAGCGCTGTCCGGCACGAATGTGTCTGCAGGAATACATTTTGCGGATGATGATTCCGTGTCTGGCGGCCAGTCTAAACGCTGATGCATGAGAGATGACTCCCCCGGATGGAACCGATTCTATTATTCAATGCAATTTGAGGATACTCTATTGGCAATGCATTGTCAATGCACGATCACGAACGAGTCGCACTGCACTCATTGAGCAAACATAAACTAGTCCGATGAGTCGCGTGAGTTGTGGATGATCTATCTGAACATGGCGTTGCGTTCATAGAACCGAGTGGCTGATCGTTGCGTAGGTAGATCCAAAAGCCACTAACACTGCGTAGGATTGTCGTACGTAGTTGATGACATCCTTGGTTGTGGACGCGGACACCTTGTCCACACATTCAAACTCCAGCGCGCACGAGGACTGCAATTGGATTCGCGAATTACGAGATGTGGATACAGGCAAACTCCAGCGCGCACGAGGACTGCAATGGCGAACCAAAAGGCGATGAGCCACAAACAAATTGATATGCAGCGACGCTCGTTACTGATTGCGAGGCGCCCTACTTTCGGAGATGGAATGCTGATCGGCAGTGCGGCGGGGTTGATTGCCAGCGGCGCGTTGATCTGGCTGGCGCAGGAGTGGGGTGGCGCGTCGCTGCCGCAGTTGCTCTCGGAGCGTGTCACGGCTGATCTCCCGATTGACATCGTCGAGGACATGATCGAGCGCTTCGGCACCAGTGCCAAGCCGATGGCGTTGCTCACGATCAGTGCCGGGCAGGTGCTGGTGGCGGGGCTGATTGCGGGCTTCTACGCTCGTTGGGCACGTCCGAGGCTCACCCGTCGGCTGATGGGCATGCTCGTTTTGTTCGTCGGTTCATGGCTGCTGCTCTCGCTAGTGATCGCACCGCTCGGTGGTGTCGGGGTGTTCGCAATCGATGCCAGCAACGGGACATTGGAGACGCTCGGGAGCTTTCTGGTTGCTGCTGCGATATTCGCCGTACTCGTTGCGATGCTCGTGCCATGGCCGATGGTTGGAGCGGATTACAACAAAGAGCGGCGGGAATTCCTGCGAGTCGGCAGCCTCATCGCGCTCGGTTTCGCTGGTCTGGTCGCGCTGCGCTCGATCGCTGGACAGGCGAGTGATCTTCGTGAGTCGTTTAGCCCGAAGCGCGGTGTGCGTGAGGCGGACGGTGAAGGACCGTTCGAGCTGGCGGGGATGCCCAGCTTCTACACCCCGACTGACGCATTCTACGTCGTTTCGAAGAATCTGATCGATCCATCGGTGAGTGAGGCTGACTGGTCGCTTGAGATCCTTGGCATGGTCGAGAAGCCGATAACACTCTCGTACTCCGACATCCTCAATCGTGAGCCAGCGACGGTCTTCCCCTCGACCCTGGAGTGCATCTCGAATCAGGTGGGTGGTGATCTCATCTCGACGACGATCTGGACGGGCTTCCCGCTGCGCGATTTGCTGGAGGAAGCGGGCCTGCAGCCTGGTGTCGT
>CAYNTE010000089.1:0-11986 GCA_964399615.1 uncultured Thermomicrobiales bacterium | reverse complement strand
ACCAGATCGCTCTTGCGCAGCTTCGCCAGCGCTTCCTTCTCGATCTGTCGCACCCTCTCGCGACTGATGCCGTAGTGCTCGGCAATCTCAGCCAGCGTCTGCGGCTGCTGCCCTCGCAGGCCGAAGCGCAACTCGACGACACCGCGCTCGCGGTCCGTCAGGTGCTCCAGCGAGCGGTGGATAACATCGCGGTCGTGGCTGGAGATGGCCTCCTCGACGACCTGATCGCTGGCCGGGTCTGGCAGCAGATCACCGATGGTCGATTCGCCGTCCTCGCCGATTGGCTTGTCCAGCGACGACGTCCGTGGGATGGCCGAGCGGGCCTGTTCGACCTTCTCGACTTCCATCTCCAGGTGGTCGGCGATTTCGATATCCGTCGCGGGCCGGCCCAGGCGCTGCTCAAGCTGCGACTCGGTACGTCGCACCTTCGAGATCAGATCGTGCATATGCACCGGCACGCGGATCGTGCGGCTGAGGTTTGCCACGGCGCGACCGATAGCCTGCCGGATCCAGAACGTGGCATAGGTGCTGAAGCGATAGCCCAGCTCGGGGTCGTAGCGCTCAACCGCCGTCATCAGGCCGATATTGCCCTCCTGAATCAAGTCGATCAGGGGCAGGCCACTCGATCGATACTTCTTGGCGATCGAGACCACCAGCCGGAGGTTGTGGCGGATCAGCGTCTCCCGGGCGCGCTGAGATCGCACACGCGATTCGCGCAGCTCCTTGCTCGTCGTCGGCATCCAGCCCTGCCACTTGTTCAGCAGCGCCTTGTGATCTTCGCTTTCAATAGCGGTGCTGAGCTCTTCCTCGCTTGGATCGTGGCGCAGCTGCTTCTTGAGAATCGGCTGCAACTCATCCATGGCAGCCAGTGGCGCAATTGCGAATTCCTCCAGGCGTGGCAACCTGCCGTGCTTCTCTGTGAAGGCTTCGCGTGCCTCAAAGAGGTGCGAGATATACTGCTCGACCTCTTCCTCAGATGGCATCGGCTGCTCGTCCATCAGCTTCGGGTTGCCGCCTGCCGCATAAATGCGCAGCTTATCGTTCGCCTCGTTGCGACGGATACGCTCGGCGGTCTCACGCGCACGTGGTTCCCGCCCAAGCTCCTCGCGCAACTCACTCTCGGCACGAAGGATCTTCAGACCGCGCTGGACGTAGCGCGACTCTTCAATCTCTTCGGAATGGTCAAGCAGCCGGTGACCGCCGACATCGCGGAAGTAGCGATAAACGGCGTCGCTAGTTGCCTGATCGAGTAATTCGGCCGACTCATCGACTATTTCGCCGACTTCGGCCTTATCGACCAATCGCTCGAGTTCGTACGAGTCCTTGATGGCGCGCTCGGTCATAAGTTCCTTCATCTCCTCGTGCGTCGCCGCGAAACGACGCCTCGTGTCGCTATCCTGCACCCCGTTGTGAGGCTTCGCCGACACCTCTATCGATATCTGTGGAGCCCGGAGATTGTGAAGAATCCCACAAGCTCGTCCTCATCATAACGGTACTCAGTCCTTCTGTAAATAGCCTGCCGGCCGTTATTGATGATGATTCCTACACTGTACGTACACCTAAATCGCCGGTTTGTCAATACCTGCGGCATCCCAGCCGCTCGATTCATACAATCCAGCTCGACCGCTGAGCGCAACGCGCCAGCCAGCCGTCGATCTCCGCGGCGCACCATTTACACCGCCCGTGTCGTTCAAGATACGCCATCACACACAGCTTCGGATGCTTGTGAGCGGAGATTCCAACATATATAACGTCAAACTGCGCATGAATATTCCCGTAGCATCACGCATCTGGGACGATGTATCCCCATTTCATCACGACCGCGGACGAACCCGGACCACCGCTCATGTCGCGCGTGTTTGCACAATTGCAGGCCGATAGGCATTCGAGAGCCACCGACGTGACCAGCCTATTCCCTACCAACCACCTTCATCTGCGTGAGAACACGCTAGCCGATGTTGAGAGATCAAGCAATAGGTGAACGATCTATTACGTGTCCGGATGCGCTGAACTTAGCCAGCGGCCGTTGCCCAATGTACGAGATCGGGCTCCGCCAGCACTGGCCCATTCGCCGATGCACGCGGTCGCACACGCACGGTGTAGCCGAAGCGCCCGCCTTGTGGGGCTCCCAGCTTCACGGTGAACGATTGTGGTGATCCCGTTCCGGTTGGCTGCATCTCACTTGTGAAGGTGGAATCGAGCAGCCCATCGTCCTGCACCTGCCCGCCGACAAGCTCCACCAGGACATCCGCCGGCTGCAAGCCTGCCAGGTCGACCCGAGCGCTGACGGCGATCTCGCTACCCGCCCGGAGTTCAGCCCCATCCGGCCCCGTGACGTCGACCACCGAGACGCCGGACCAGGCTGCCCGTATGGCCTGCTTACGTTCGACCAGATCGCGCGCTGGCTGATACGTGTCTGTGCTCATCGCGGCCAGATCGCTCAGCGCCGGTTGGTAGTACTTGTGCCAGTACTCCGCAACCATCCTGTTGGTGTTGAAGAAGGGCGTCATCCAGCGCATAGAGTCCCGCATGGCATGCACCCACTGCTGCGGAATGCCTGCCTCGTCACGATCGTAGAAGAGCGGTACGACCTGGCGCTCAAGCAATTGATAGATCGCTTCGGCATCACCACGGTCGGCGTACTCCGGGTCATCGTAGACCTTGCCCTCTCCGATGGCCCAGCCGACCATGACGTCGTGCTCGTGCGCCATTTCCCAGGCTTCGGCCCACCAGCCGTCGAGCACACTCAGGTTGAGCCCGCCGTTGGCCGAGACTTTCATCCCACTCGTGCCGCTCGCTTCCATCGGACGGCGCGGGTTGTTGAGCCAGACATCGACACCCTGCACCAGGTGTTTGGCGATGGAGATGTCGTAATCCTCAAGGAAGAAGATACTACCGCGCAGTGGCCCTTCGGCGACCGTCGAGAGTATCTCGTGAATCACGGCCTGCCCTGGCTTGTCGTCGGGGTGTGCCTTGCCAGCAAAAATGAACTGCACCGGCCGGTCAGCGTCGTTGACGATACGTGCCAGCCGCTCGGGATCGCGCAGGATCAGCGCCCCACGTTTGTAGGTCGCAAAGCGCCGGGCAAATCCGATCGTCAGCGCATCGGGGTCGAGCTGTTCAGTCAACGTCGCAATCTCGGCTGGGTGGGCGTTGTGGCGCTGGTATTGCGCCGCAATGCGCTTGCGTGTGAAATCGATCAATCGCTGGCGGCCCTGGCAATGCACCGTCCACAGCTCATCGGCCTCAACGTCCTCCAGCCCGTCCCAGAGCCCATCTTGAATCGGACGGGAGCGCCAGCTGCGATCCAACTGACGGTCGTAAATTGCCGCCATCTCCGGCGAGAGCCAGGTCGCCAGGTGCACACCGTTGGTCACGTGCCCGATCGGGATCTCCTCAAGCGGGGTGTTCGGCCAGAGCTGCTGCCACATCTTGCGTGTCGTCTCTTCGTGCAGCTTGCTGACTGCGCCGCAATGCCGCGCCAGCTTGAGCGCCAGCACCGTCATGGTGAATTGCTCATCATCGTCGGCCGGATTCTCACGCCCCAGGCCGTGGAACTCCTCGCGCCTCAGCCCGAGCTGTGGCCAGTAGTCGTTGAAGTAGTAATCCATCAAGGCCGGCGCGAAGCGATCGTGACCAGCGGCAACGGGCGTATGCGTCGTGAAGACTGTCCCGTGCGCCAGCGCCGCGCTTGCCTCGGCAAAGCTCAGATCGTGCGCCTGCATCAGCATCCTGGCTCGCTCCAGCGCCGCAAACGCTGCGTGCCCTTCGTTCAAATGGATGACGGGCGGATTCAAGCCGAGCGCCTGGAGCGCACGGATGCCCCCGATCCCCAGCACCATCTCTTGCTTGATGCGGGTGCGCTGCTCTCCGTCATAGAGCCGCTCGGTGATCTTGCGGTCCTCTTCGTCATTGTCTTCGACATTCGTGTCTAGCAGGTAGACGGCGGCGCGACCGACCTGGATCTTCCAAATCTGAGCATGCACGGTCTTGCCCGCTAGATCGACGCTAATTCTCACTGGCGCTCCGGCATCGTCCGCGACCAGGCTCAGCGGCAGCGAGCGGAAGACGTTCTCGCGCGGTGCTGCGTGTTGCCAGCCTTGCTCGTCGATGATCTGTCGGAAATAGCCCATCTTATAGAGCAGACCGACGCCGATCAGCGGCACATCCAGGTCACTGGCCGATTTCACATGATCACCGGCCAGAATCCCAAGGCCGCCAGCGAAGATCGGCAGCGACTCCGTCAAGCCAAATTCAGCCGAGAAATACGCTACCAGGGGGCGGTCGTCTTGCCAGCCTTGCTCGGCCGCCATCTGCCGGAACCAAGTGTCTGGGTCATGCAGATAGCTGTCCAGATCCGAGCGCACATCCTGGAGTTTTGCCAGGTAGTCTGGGTCATCAGCCGCGGCATCGAGGGTGCCTTGCCCCAGCTGCTGCAGCATCGCTACCGGATTATGGTTGCACGACTCCCAGAGCGCTGGGTCGAGAGATTCAAAGAGATCGACAGCTCGTGGATTCCAGGCCCAGCGGAGGTTGTGGGCGATTGATTGCAGATCAGTTAGCGCGTCGGGCAATTGGGGAACGATCATATAGCGCTGGATAGCTCTCATTGATTGCTGATTTCTTTCGTCGCGAATCGACAGAACAGCCGTCATCGGTATCTTCTCCAACCGAGAAGACTACCAAAGCACTGGCCTGTAGTGTGTCAGGAAGTCACGACATGCTCAGCTGCCTGAAGATAGATGGTGGTGGCAATCTGATGATCGCTACCTTCCGGCGTGAAGGTGCCGTGCGCGGCGATCACTGGCTGGAGCACCAGGCCATTGGATGCGCTGTCTGTCGTCAGCAAATAGGTCATCTCCAGCTCGTCTGCAACAAACGCCCCTGGTCCCTGGAATGACGGTCGATCTGGCCAGTAGCCCTTGCCCGATCGCAGGTCGTTCCAGGCCTCTTCTGCGCTGACGACGGCGATCTCGCCGGTGTTTGCCAGCCGCAACCAGTAGCCCGAAGCGCGAACGATTCTGCCTTCCGTATCAAGTTCCAGCGTCACGCGCACCGAGTGCCCCAGTGCTGTCTCCGGCAGTTTGGCGATGGAGATATGCACCAGCCGCTGACCATTGTCCAGCGTCTGAATCTCCGGCTTCACCGATGCTGGGTCGATGGGGAAGCCGAAGGCGCGCAGCCAGTTGACGGCTGCAGCCGAGATCTCCGCGTCCGTTGCGGCTGGTTCTCCAGGCGGCACGATGGCCGAGAATGCCCCGCTCAGCGGGAACCACGTGAAGCGAGCGTTGCCACTATCTGAGACCATCGTGTAGGCCATCCGGCCGTGAAATTCCGTGGTGTAGATCTGGCCATCAATATTCAGCAGGTCGCTGACGCCGCGTAGCAGCACATCACCGTTGACGAACGGGGTGGTGAAGCGATAGACGGGAGCGGTCTCATCGAGAGACGGCAGTGTGCCCTCCATCGCAAAGGTCACACCGTTAAACGCCTCCGATGGCATTGCCCGGGCAGCCGAGAGCGCGCCAAGCTCGATGTGTGCGCTATCGATCGGCGGCAGCTCGATGCCACTGGCGTTAGGAATTGGCTGACGAGTGGCATCTTGCCTGAGCGAGGCGCTACCTGGGGCCCCCGCGAGCTCCGCATCGGAGCTGATCGCCGTTGCAACGACGCCGTCGTCACTGGCCGTCGCCGTGGCGGTTGCAAATGCCACGACACTGCCGATCGACGCGCCACTGGCACGTGCCTCACTGCTGCTGCTCGAGATCAGGAGATCGCCGAACGCCATCCAGCCAGCGGCGGTGGCGGCGATCATGACGACCGCTAGCGCCCCCGCGAACGCGGGCACCGGATAGCGATGCTCACTCCGTGCCCGAAAGGGCAGGAGTCTCGGCCCCGGATCAATCAGGTCCTTCTTAAGTTGCTCTCTGAAGCCAGGATCGATCGTGTCTCTCGGAAGATGACGCTGGAGATGACGAGCAACCTCAACGAGTTGCTCGCTCTCCTCATCAAGTACGGGCGTCGGATCTCCCCGGAGCATGCGCTCCAGCTTGCGATGCAGTCGATCAATCTCCGGCGGGAGACTGTTCGATGGATGGTGTGGCATCTGGCAGCGTAATCCTCGTTCGAAGGTTGACTAGCGCGCGATGGACCAGCTGCTTCACAGCACCTTCTGAACGGCCCATCAGCTCACCAATCTCCCGATTCTTCAACCCGTGCGAAAACTTCAGCACGAGGGCGCGCTGCTGGTCTGGCGGCAATGTCTCGACGAGTTCCTGCAGTTCGATCGCCATCTCATCGTGAGTGATCTGATCGACAGGGTCGTCAGCAACATCTTCATAGATACTGAACACCGTGACATCTTCGACCGCGATTTCGCGGCTGCCCGTCCGCCCGCGCCGGTTGATGATATTCGCTGCGATGCGGAAGAGCCAAGCCCCAAAGGGCAGGCCACGCCATTCGTATTTTGGTAGTGCCGCCAGCGCCTGCTGGAAGGTTTGGGCTGTCACATCCTCAGCGTCGTGATGTGTCCCTACCCGCCGGTAGGCATACCGGTAGATTCGGTCGACATACAGTTCGTATAGTGGACCAAATTCCGCCGGATCGCGCTGGGCCGCCTTAACGAGCTTACCTTCATCGACTGTCCCATCGATCGCGCCGGTCGTTGCCAGCTGGTTCGCTCGATTTAGCACCCTGCACACCCTTCGTTCGCAACAAGTCAGACATTCGAACCCGGTTACGCCATGCGTCTGAAATCGGGTTGGATCGGTCCCTAGCACGCGACCGATCCGCTGACCAGATGGGATAACTCCCACCTGTAGGTATCCTAACGAGCTTACCTGAGATGAACCTGAAAAAGTGTCACTTTCCGCGTAAACATCATGAAACTGTGCCTGGGCACACGATCCGGGATACAGGGTATATACATAGCAAAAAGGAGCGCGACTGCTGCGCTCCCCCGCTCGTTTGCTGCTGACGATAACGCTAGTCGGCGTGCATAACGTCGTGTGTTTGGCTGGACGGCTCGCTTGCCGTCGTATCCTCATCAACTTCATCGCTCGCAAAGAGCGCGGCAAAGGTTGCCAGCCCACCGACGTAGAGTGCGGCGATACCAGCAGCTATGAATGTCATGGCTCCGTCGAGAAAGTCAAACTCACTGAGGAAGATGTAAGCAGGTATTCCGGCCAGGATCACAAGCAGCCCGCCCATGATCAATGCATCGTCATCGCTGATCTTCACAATCCGCCGGGCGGCGAATCCACCAATTGCCGGAGCGATTGGCCCAGTGAAGAAGTGAACGATTGGCGGCAGCAACGCAATGATCGATACCACCAGCGTTATCAGCGTGGCCAGCAGAATGTTCACTATTCGGATAATCGTGCCCCTCTCATGATGCGTACTATCGCGGCCAGCTTGCGGGCTCCGCAGATCAGTCCAACGTGCTCGCCGGGTGACCGGTATTTTCATTGTACGCCTCCAGCCAGACACGCGTGGATTGCGTTCCCGCAACGGCCTGCACGCAACTTGGCATCGCGCTAACGTTATCCACGCGAGCGTCTATGGCATCCTTAAGTGCTGGGCTTTTGCTGAGAAATAACGGGACGGACAGCATGATGAACGGCGAGCAAATTCAGATCAAGAACGAGCAGCAGATCCAGAAGATGCGCGCTGCCGGAAAGCTCGTCGCTTCGATCTTTACGCTCCTTGAATCCAAGATTCAGCCGGGCATCACTACTGGCGAGATCGACACCATCGTCGAGCGCGAGATCCGTGCTGCAGGTGCTGTTCCTTCCTTTAAAGGGTATCGGGGCTTCCCAGCTTCCATCTGTGTGGCAGTGAACGATGTGGTCGTGCACGGCTTCCCCGGGCCCCAACAATTAGAGGAAGGTGACATCATCGCCGTCGATATCGGCGCGCGCCTCGATGGCTGGCATGGAGACGCCACCGTCACCTACGCCGTTGGTGAGATCAGCGATGAAGCGCGCAATCTGATGGAGGTCTGCAAGGCCTCGCTCGACGCTGGCATCGAGCAATCCATCGCTGGCAACCGTATCGGCGATGTCGCCTCAGCCGTCCAGCAGACGGTTGAAGACGCGGGGTTCAACGTGGTCCGCAATCTCTTCGCCCACGGCGTCGGACGGCGGCTTCATGAGGAGCCAACCTATGGGCATTACGGCACGCCCGGTCGCGGTGTTCCGCTGCGCACCGGCATGGTCTATACCATCGAGCCGATGATCGTCGCTGGGCGGCCAGATGTCCGCATCCTCGACGATGGCTGGACCATTATCACGCGCGATGGATCCCTCTCCGCCCAATACGAACACACAGTCGCCATCACCGACGACGGTCCCTTGGTGCTGACAGCGCCAGAGTAGGCCCTTCCCGATCGAGTCTGGTTTGTATGGCTCGTGCTTGCCTGGTCTCAGGCGTTTGTGCCTCGCACCTGCGCCGAGACAACATGGTCGCGCTGGATGAAGACGAGATCGCTGAGCTTGATGACTGCCCCAGGTTCGGCCTCGAGGATCGCCTGAAGCGCTTCGAGGGCTTGCTCGTGCGTTAGGAAGACGAAGTGCTGATCCTCACCGTCGGTGAAGTCCACCTCGACCACCCAGTGGCCGTGGCTGGTGGTGAGATGGTTGTGTTGTTCCTCACTCATCGCCGCTGACCTCAAATCTGCCACTCATTCTCACCTAGGAATCGTTCGCACTATATCATAGCCTGACCCGTTTTCTCTCCCCGATCTACCCAAGGTCTGTGCCCCCGACACATATACATCTGAGCAGCGCGCGATTACTATAGGAGATACATCCTCAGCGTCGACCGTGACACCGGCTCCCGCCACTCAACGGTTGAGAGTGGCGGGAGCAAACGGACTCAACTCCGTGTTTTGCAGTGCAGGGAGGTGCTGCTGATGCATGCTGTCATGATCTCGTTCCGGTGTTCTGGAACTGAAGAGGATCGGGAAAGCGCGTATGATGCGTTCCCCACGATGACTCAATCGCTGCCTGGCTTGATTGATGGCCACCTGCTGCAGAACGGTCCACGACAAGCCTGGTTCCTGCTCTTCCGTGACCGGCGGTCTGCAGAGCTGGCACTGCGGCAGCCCGCTATCGCCCGGCTCCGGATGGACCCGAGCCGCGGAAATATCTTTGTCGAGCAGTTCGAGGCGCTGGAGCGTCCGGCTGAAATCGAACAGCCTACACGGGAAGCATCGTTGCTCGTTGCCGAGCAGCCTACCGCTGTCGCCCACTGAGGGGAGCATGATCATGATCGATGCCGCTCATACTGCCCAATCGGTTGCGGAGTATATCCGCGATATCGGCGCATGGCGTAGACGGCGTGTGCTAGATGGTGGCAATGACGCCACCATCGATCCCTCCGTCAATCACGACGCGTTCGCTGATTTTCTGGAGCAGTTGCCGCCACACGATGTGCGGCTCCTGGCCCTCGCACGCTTGACGCATCTCACCGAAGACGGCGTGCCTGCCCCCGGGCCGCGGCTGAGTTCCGCGTTGACCCAACTGGAGGATTATGCTCCAGCCACGTTTGATGCGTTTCTTGAGTACCTGGTGCATGTCGCCATCGACGATGCCCTCGATGCCAACGCACCGACCGTACCGCTCCTGGTCGATATCAGCCAACCTCAGTCAGTCGTTGGCGAGGTCTGAGCGAGCGATTCCGCCGCATTCAACGTGACGATGGCCTCGCGGTATGCTCGCCGGAAGTCGGCATGGATATGCCAGGCGTAATTCCGGGAGCGAACCCAGCGATCGATAGTCGTTGCGTGCCTGCGCAGCAGCTGGCGTTGAGCACTCGTCTGCGTGCAGGGCGCAATGGCGGTGATCGCCTCGAGCAGGGCCGCAAGAACGGTCAGGTTGTTGCCGGTGAATTCCCGGATCTGGTCGAAAACGGAGTTGATCAGCTCCCCAAACTCCGCGTCATCTTTCACCAGCCTCAGACTGCCCTGGCTGTCGTAGACATAGCGCGAGGGTTGCTGGCGGCGCACCATCGTCGTGAATCCGGCCGTGAGCCATTCAATAGATGTGATCGCGGTGAAGGGGTCGTTGATCGCTGGTGAGAGTGCTCGTAGCGCGATCTCGGTCAGCTCATCGAAGTAAATCCGCACCTCTTGCATCGTCTGCCGGCGCGGGCCGAGCATGAACATGGCGTTGATCTCGTCACTCAGTTGCAGCGCGTCCTCGCTCGCAGGCCAGATGTGCGCCAGGTCCGCCCCGGGGATCGCAAAGTCGCCCGGTTCGCAGACCACGCGGATAACGACATTGTGTGCCCGAGCCAGGCCGACCAGCGATTCGTAATCGATCGCCTCGACATAGCCAGCCCATTCTGCCGCGATCACCGAATAGCTGCCATCTGGCAGCGGCATGTTGCGCGCTCCGCTGAGCGAGACAGCGTCCTCGGTATCACTCGTCGATGTTCGCTCGGGGTAGCGGTCCCTCAGCGTGGCCAGCATCTCCCGCCCCAGCCGGGCCTGCACCGTGGTGACGTTGATCAGCCCGGCGCTGTGGTGCAGAAAGTAGATCAACACGACCATGGTGATCAGTGCCAGCGCCACAGCAATCGTCACCGAGATGAATGGCACAAAGCTTGTGGTGCCCGATTGCCCGCGCACTGCGCCCAGCACCAGCACCGAGTAGATGAATGTCGAGATGAAGGTGCCGAGCGAGATCTGGCTGCCGCTGTCGCTCATAAAGGTACGTAGAATGCGCGGCCCGAACTGAGAGGACGCGTTTGACAGGGCCAGGATCAGGATCGAGAAGACAACGCCGCCGACCATGATGATCGACCCGGCAATCGTCGTCAGCATTGAGCGCGCGGCGTTGGCCCCGCCAGCGAACTGGACCGGCAGGGCGTTTTCGGCGTCGAGCTCAAGCCGGTGATCGAGCTCGATCGTCACCAGCGCCAGCAGTGTGCTGCAGAGCGCCATCAGCAAGGGCAGGAACCAGTAGCTCGTTCGCGCATCTACCCAGATGTTCATCAGCCGAGTACGCACTTGCTACCGCTCCCCACGTGCCGTCATTCGCTGCAGCCTGTTATCTGGGAGTATTCACTAAACGACGCCGGGCCGAGGTCAATTGCCCCCACCACGACGACCTAGTGTGCCGATCAGCACCAGCCCGATAGCCGTTGCCACTCCCAGGCCCAGCTCGGCCAGCGAGAACTTCGGCCACTCCCCTATCTCAGTCTCCTCTACAGGTCCACGCTCCGCAGCCAGTGCCCGTTGCCGGATCATGGCATTGATCTCAGCGCCCGTGATAAAGATGATCGCGGTGAAATAGAGCAACAGCAGCACGATCAACAGACTGCTCAGCGCCCCATAGGCACTGCCAGGGTCGGCAAATTTCAGGTAGATCGAAAAGCCGCTTAGCAGGATGAACCAGAGCACTGTCGCAGCCAGAGCCCCCGGCCAGACCGAGCGAAACTTTAGCGAGACAGCAGGAGCCGCCCAGTAAAGCAACATCGTCATCATAATGATGATCAACACACTCAACGGCCAGCGGGATACACCCCAGATCCAATCGAAGATATCTCCCAATCCAAACCAGCCCGCGATCCACTGCCCGATCTGACCGCCAAAGACCCACAACGCGATGGCCAGATTGCCGATCAGCCCCAGCAAAATCGTCAGGCCGATCGCCAGCCCCTTTTGAGCCGGGAATGCGCGCACTTCAGTGACATCGTAGGCACGGTTGAACGACTTCACCATTGCGCCGACACCGTTCGACCCTGCCCAGAGCGCAACCAGCACCGAGATCAGCAACCCGAACGACGCTGTGCCGCCGTCAACCCGTAGCAGCGCATTGTCAACCAGTTCAGTCAGGATCTCCTCGCTATTTTGAGGAGCATTCGTGGCAATTGCCTCTTTCAGCTGTTCCGCCAGATCGATGCCGGTAAATTGCGTCAGTACCGCCGCCAGAGCGACGACAACGATCATTAATGCAGGTAGTGAGAAGATCATGTGATAGGC